>JAYVJS010000041.1:0-6168 GCA_043769075.1 Gemmatimonadota bacterium
GGGCCTTTCGGTGGTTCGGCGCTTGGTTGCCGACCTCGGCGGATCGCTCCGGATCGAATCCGCCGTGGGGACTGGAACCACCGTGACAGTGGAGCTACCGGCCGCATGAGTCGCATCCTCGTCGTCGATGACCTGGCCACGTTGGCCGAGCAATACGCCTATGACTTGAAGCGGCTCCGCGGCCACGAGGTGACCGTGGCGACGAGTGGGGTAGCCGCCCTCGCTCGGCTTGAGCATCAACCGTTTGATTGCGTGATCCTCGACTTGGAGATGCCCGGCATGGACGGGTTCGAAGTGCTCGAGGCGCTGGCCCACCAAGGCGTGACCGTCCCCGTGATCGTTTATACCGGTACCGGCAATTTCGAGCGTTGCATCCGGGCGGTGCAGCTCGGCGCGGCGGGGTTTATCGACAAGGGCGAGCCGATGGAGAAGGTCGCGTTGGAAGTGGCCAATGCGATCGAGCGAGCCCGGCTCGGTCGCGAGGTCAGCGACCTTCGGCGGCGGCTGGGCGAATCAGGATTGATCGGGGCCGGCGCCGCTATGAGCCGAGTCCGCGACCTGGTGGCCAAGCTGGCGGCGGTCCCAACGACGGTGCTGATCCAAGGAGAAAGTGGTACCGGCAAAGAAGTGGTGGCGCGGGAACTCCACCGGTTGAGTCCGCGCGCCAACCGGCCCCTGATTGCGATCAATTGTGCCGCCCTGCCGGAGGCACTGGTGGAAAGCGAGTTGTTCGGACATGAGAAGGGAGCCTTTACGGGGGCGATCGCCGTCCGCCGCGGCGCGTTCGAGGCGGCCGACGGAGGCACCCTCTTCCTCGACGAGATCGGCGAACTTCCATTACCGGCTCAGGCTAAGCTCCTCCGGGCGCTCGAGCAGCGCACCATTACCCGAGTCGGCGCGACCGACAGCCGCCCGGTGGACATTCGCCTGGTTACCGCAACCAATCGCGATCTTGCCGCGATGGTGAAAGACGGCCAGTTCCGCGAGGACCTGTTGTTCCGGATCAATCCGGTGGTGGTGGCAGTGCCTCCGCTCCGCGACCACCCAGAGGATATCCCGGCACTCGCCGAGTTCTTCGTCGCCGAGATCGCGGCCCGATTCGGGATCATGCCGAAACGGATCGCCGGGGCGCTCCGGACCCGGCTGACGGAGCTCGACTGGCGGCGAAACAATGTCCGAGAATTTCGGAACGTTCTCGAACAGATGATCGTCATGGCGGAAGGCGAGGTGCTAACCCTGGAACATCTGCCGCCTGAATTGAGCGGCACGGCAGACGATGAGACGGCGGCACCCGGCTCGTTTCAAGAACTCAAAACGGCGGCCGAGCGCCGGATCATCCTCGCGGCACTCGAGGCGAACGACTGGAACGTCACCCGAACGGCTGCCGCATTGGATCTATCCGATCACGCAAGCCTCCTCAAGATCATGCGGCGGCTCGGGATCCGCCGTCCGTAGCCGGTCCAGTGTGTCCGCAAAGACACGCCCCGGACAGCCTCGCTGGGTTCGCTCATCCACAGCAACTGATACGAAAGACTGGCCGGCTCTGAGCTAGGTCAGACTAGTTCAAGCGGTTAGGCCCAATCGCTCGGGGCGGCTCCGGCCGGGCCGGGCGCTTGCCTACTCCGGTGGTGCGTAGACCTGGCGCCGGTTGGGCGCCCTAACCACCGGAGGAATGTATGACCCGCCATCGTAGTGCCATTGCTCTTGCCGCCTTCGCCCTTGCCGCCTGCGACGTTCCCGGCCGTCGGGAACAGGTCGTCGCAGTCGAGACGACCCCGGCGGAACCGACCGTGACCCTCGCGGGCGGGCTACCCCCGAAAATCGCGCCGGAAACGCCGGTGCCCCCGGTCGCCCCGACCAGCCCGGCGGTCCCGACCAGCGTCGCGGAAGCTCAGATCGCGCTCAGCAGCGGCCAGTTCGATCTGGCCAGCACCTTCTTCGCGACCTTCGTGGGCAACAACCCGTCCAACGCGTGGGGGCACTACATGTTAGGCGTCAGTCTCCACCGCAAGGGCGACTTCAACGGCGCGGTCAAGGCATTCGATCGCTCGTTGGCGCTCGACAGCACCGATGCGAAGACCCTGTTCAACGCCGGGCGGGCTCTCCTCGCCCTCGGTCGCGACCATGAAGCCTTCGAACGGATTGATGCCGGCCGCCTCCTGGATTCCTCCTCGGCCGACGGTCTGCGGCTGCTGGCCCGGGCCCATGCCAAGCTCGGCAACATCGACGGCGCCCTCGAGACCTACCGGCGGGCCTTGGTGATCGATGACGACGACGTCTGGACCCTCAATAACCTCGGGGTGCTGTACCTTGACCAGGGGCATCCGGAGGCCGCGCTCGGTCCGTTGGCCCGCGCCGTGGTCCTCAAGGGCTCGGCCCCGATCTTCCTGAACAACCTGGGGATGGCCCTCGAGCGGACCGGTCACACCTACACGGCGAGGCTGGTGTACCAGCGGGCGGTGGACGCCGGCCCCAGCTATGCGAAGGCCAAGGCGAACCTCGACCGGTTGACGTTGATCGTCACCGACTCGACAGTGAGCGACGGCGTGGTAATCGAGGACCTGGCGCAGAATTTCCGGCTTCAGGTGGAGATGTGGAAGGATAGCTTCCCAAGGCCGTCAATCGAGCCGGTCGTGAATGACTCGGTACCGCCGACCCGCCAATAGTGACACGCGCCACGTTAGGCAGACGCCTTCGGCCGGCCTCCTGGGTCGGCCGTCGGGCGTTACGGCGTCTTCCCGTCCCACCAGGCCCCCGGCACGTAGGTCCCGAAGTACCACACGTTGCCCTCCGGATCGCGAGCATCGTAGCCCCGCCCGCCATAGCTCTCGTCGGCCAGCTCCCGGACGACCCGAGCCCCGGCCCGAACCGCCTGGGCGCAATGGGCGTCGGCGTCCTCGACAATCACACTCAGGGTTTGGTTAACCCCCGGGAGGTCGAGCGGGGAGAGCCATCCCTTGTCAGGCTTTGCCGAGCCGACCATGAGCACGGAATCCCGAAAAGTCAGCTCGGCATGCGCCACTCCACCGTCGGCATCCGGCACGACCAGGCGGCGGCGGAAGCCGAATGCCCGTTCGAGAAAGTCGATGGCGGCATGAGCATCGCGGTAGTACAAGGCGGGACTGATGAAACCGACGGCGGCCATGAGCACTCCGGGTTGGAAGATGGTCGAAGATAGGGCCATGCCACCCGGCCGTCTTGAACAAATGTTCGCGATCCCTTGGCGTCAACGAACTGTTGCCTCGAGCCACTCGGCCATCCGGCCGAAGTCGCCGGACACGAAGCGCGAAAGCCCCGGATACTCATCCCTGCCTCCGGTTCTCGCTCCTAGAAACACGTGGTTTGCTTTCGGCAGCACGATCATGGTCTCGCGGGTGTTCCCCCCGCCTCGCCGCCGTGGGCTTGGGCGCCGTTTCTAGTGGGGAGTGTTCGTCTCGCTACGCGCCTCGGGAGCGCTCGGTCGGCCAGTGATCCACCGGCTCTCGGCCTGCGTCTTCAATAGACGCTCGGTCGAATCCAGCCGTTCGGTAACCTCACCAAGGGCGCCGCGCAGGTGCTCGAGTTCAGCCAGCAGCTGGTCGTTGACGATGCGGTCCTTCGCTCGGTTGCGGATCGCAGCGAGTAGCCCTTTCCCGAGCGGGCTGAGTGACACGATGGCGACCCCGGTGGCCAGCGTCAACAGTTGGAGCGCATGCCCGATGATGACGTTCTGCCAATAGTGCCACAATCTCAGAAGCTCTTCCATGAGGTCCGCCTCGCACGATTTTGCCTGATGCGTGCTCCGAGGGCTGCTGTCTAACGGATCGGTATCCAGCGGCAGGCGCCACTCCATGGAGCTGAGCGGCCGCGCCAGCCTTCCAGCAACATTGGGGCGCGGCCGCGACTTGTCAAACGGACCCTCGGGCGCCTGTCCGCTGCAATACGAGCCTGTGTGAAAACTCGCGCCGGTGACGGCGCCCGGCCCGACGGCGCGCCGGCTGGCGTCGAAGCTCGTCCCGGACCACCCGGCGGACGACGGTTTCCAACGGCTCGCGCTCCCAGCCGATGATCTGGCGAAGGGTATCGTTGATGAGGGTCTGATAGTTGCCACCCCCAGCCGTCTCGACCCGCGACCGAAACCAGTCGAGGACCTCGTCGTCTAACCGAGGGTCCCACTCGAACCGAAGCTCACCCATGGGAGTACTGTACGTACCGCGTATGTACGCCGTCAATTAGTGGCGAGCGGAGCTCATGGGGTACTGGAGGGAGCGGGGTTACCGCGCGCGGCATAACGCCCTGGAAATGAGCTGCGGCGGCGCAGCCGAGGCGAGCGCGTGGGCCCCCGAGCGAGCGCACGCCAAGAGCTCCATGCCGACCACCGCACTGACATAAGTCAGCGCCAGCCCATGATGAAGAAACCGCTCGTATGCCTGTCGGTCGGTCGCCGAGCGCAGGGCGTCGATGAGGACGTTCGTGTCGGCGACATACTTAGCCACGGCTACCGCCGAAACACGTCGCGAATCGGTCCGAACGCGGCCGCGGCCTCGATACCACGCAAGACCTCTGCTTGAAATGCCACCAGATCAAGCGCCGCATCGACCGCCTCGGTCTCTGTCTGGACGCCGAGGAATCCCTTGGCGGCAGCCAGCTTCTTTTGGTCCATGGCCATGTTCTTTCGGACCCAGCCGTGTCGGCCGGGCGTTAGGACGGGACACGGGCATCAGCAACTCCGGCATCTGTACGTGATGCACGCTAGAACTGTATGCCACAATCGGCAAGCGGTGGCCCTTGCACCAACGGGACCGCAGGAGCGCATAACGGATCGGATTTCAGCTGCGAGGGCGCTTGCGGCGGAGCCGTAAGCGCCCTCGTCAGCTACAAAGTCTTGTTAGGCACTACGTACACGCCGAGGCCGGCGGCGAACTGCCGGCACAACAGCGACAATGGCCCGAAGCGCGCGGTTGACCGCCTCCGCGTCCTTGAAAGTGGCTGCCACATCGGGGTCGAGCATCACAACGTTGGTCCCGGCGCGGTAGCTAGCAGCATACTTGCCACGGACGCCGCCGGAGAAGTCGTACTCCACCCGCATCCCGTCAGGGGTTCGGTTCGCCTTAGTGATCTTCTTCATAGGTCGCCCGCTCATGGCGGGTGGCTTTTCGAGCGCTGATAATCCGAATCGTATCGTTGCGCTCGGTATGCGATACGATGACAATGAGTCCCCGCCTGGTCGCGCCGATTCGACTCTCGGCCGCCGAAGGAGCGGGTCGGGGACTGTGATCGAATGCGGATCGCTGAAGGCAGTGGAGGCGTCTTCGAACGAGACCCCGTGCTTCCGAGAATTCGCTGCCGACTTCGCCGCATCCCACGTAGAGCCCAGGGCCATGGCGGAATGTAGCCGCGATCATAACCCGTTGTACAGGCTTGTGTTACGAGATGACTTAAAATCGGACCCCGGACCACTGCCGTTGAGCGTTCAGGGATGCCAGTCGCACGTGCCTAACGGTTCAGACATCAATTCGTTGTTAGGCGGCAACCTCGACGATCGTCGCATACGTGTGCGGTTCGGGCGGGTGCTGGCCGTCCTCGCGGAGACTGTCGAGATGAAACTCGATGGCCTCCCGCATCCGCTGCTCGACATCGGTGCGCGAGGGCCCCGTCGCGACGCAGCCCGGGAGGTCCGGGGAGTAGGCTGAGTAACCGGTGCCGGTCTGTTCGACGACGACGAGCAGCTTCATGGCTTCAGTCCTGCCTGCTTGAGAATGCCGTTGAGGGTTCCCGGGGCTAAGTCGTCACCGGGGTGACCCGCCACCGTGACCAAGCCACCGTTGGCCGGATGCTTGAATTGTTGATGGCTACCCCGGGTTCTGGCAAGTTACCAGCCGTCATCGGCAAGCAGGCGGAGGAGGTCCCGGACTTTCATGGCCGAGAGATGGACGCGGAACCCACTCGGCGGCAAGGACTTAGCTACCGGGGAATCGATGCTGGCCGAGGGAGCTGAGGATCCGGAGCACGATCGGATGGCGGCCGACCGAACCCGGTCGCGATCGCCGCGGGAAGGCCGTTCACTTCAATTGGTGTGGTTGGGATGGTGCCTAACGGCCTGCAAATAAGCTGCGAGGGCGCTTGCGGCGAAGCCGCAAGGTAGGCGCCCTCGTCAGCTTCATTTGCTTGTTAGGCAACACGCCTCAG
>JAYVJS010000042.1:0-9566 GCA_043769075.1 Gemmatimonadota bacterium
GCCTCGGTTCGTGATGCAGCTCCTGGCCTTGTTCGCCGCCGTGGCCGTGGTGCTGGCGATGGTCGGGATCTACGGCGTCGTGTCCTATGCCGTGGCCCAACGGACCCGGGAGATCGGTGTCCGGATCGCCCTCGGCGCCGACCAAGGCCGGGTCATCCGAACCGTGGTGGGACAGGAGATCCGGTGGGCAATCGGGGGGTTGGCCGTTGGATCCCTCGGGGCCGCGGCCGCCGCGCCATTGCTCGCGAGCGCCGTGTTCGGGATCGACACCGCCGCTCCCCTGTTCCAACTGCTGTCGACCGCGGGCCTGTTGGCGGTGGCGGCGGTCGCCTGCTTTGTACCCGCCCGAAGAGCGGCCAGGGTCAGCCCGCTGACGGCGATCCGCGCGGAGTAATCTTGGACCTAGTCTCACCCGGCCGCGGGTCACCGAGGCGCCGTTTCAATGGACGTGGGCGGCGGTGTCTCCCCGGGCGAGGGCCAGGTGGTGCCTGGCGTGGTGATCCCCTGTGGTCAGAAGCCCCGCGAATCCCAGCCCCCGAATCCGAGTCACCCGGGCCGTGTCTGACGGGTCTTCGGCGGTGGTGGTGAACCGGACGCCGCTCGGAAGCTGGGTGGTCGTCGAACGGTATTCCGGCATGGCATCCAAGGCCCGGCTGTGGTTCGGCACCATTCGTTGGATTGCCGCCGCCGTGGCCCCTGACCCGGTGACATCGGCTTCGATCCCCCCGGGCACGATCCGCTGGACCACTTGCGCCCTCATCGTCACCTCGTCCATCTCCACCAGGTGCATCCGGAGCGCTTCGATGTTGACCTTGCTCCAGTCGGTCGCCGGATCGGCCTCAAGAATTCGGACCACCTCGCTGAGCGCCCCATAGGCGGCTTGGCCGGCCGAGGTCGGGAGCGTTCCCGGAGACTGGGTCTGGCATTGCTTGAGGAGGGCGCTGTGGGCGGCATGATCCATCGTGGCGTGGTCGGTCCGGCTGACCTTGGCGCAATCGACGGCCGCCGCCGGGGCGCCCGTGGTCTGGGCGGACCCGATCGCGACACCGCTGCCGAGCAGACCGGTGGCGATCGAGACAATTAAGCACCGGCGGTTGAGCAAAGTCATGGCTGGCTCCTGATAGTGGTTGCAACGAGTTGTTCAAGGTGCGGCCGGCACCCGAATTCCACCAGGACATAAGTCACAGCATCCCTCCGAATTGGGCCAAGCCGACGTTATTCTATGGGACGTAGGGATTCCATCACAGTGGAGTTTCATGATCCCGGTTCGCCAGTTGGCCGATCTCCCGTCATTTCGCGAGCTCCCCCCAGCGGTCCTGGAGGTGCTCGCCGCGTCAGCGATCACGATGCGGTTCGTCCGCGACGAAGTGATTTTCCTGGCGGGGAGCGAACCCCGGGGTTGGTATGTCGTACTCGAGGGGCGGGTTCGGGTGGTCCGGGGCGGAACCGGCGAACGCCAACATGTGGTCCATACCGAAACGGTCGGGGGCACGCTCGGCGAAGTTCCGATGTTCGGCGGCGGCACCCACCCCGCGACGGGCCTTGCGGCCGAGCCGACGGTCTGTGCCCTGTTCAGCCGGTCGGCGCTTGAAGGGGCCATCGCTCGTTGTCCCGCGGTGGCCTTTGTTCTCCTGCAGCGACTGGCGGCCCGAGCCCGGCGGCTGGTAGATCGCCTGGACGAGCGTTCGGCCCGGGGCGTTCAGGCCCGCCTGGGGGAATTCCTTCTCGAGCGCCACGCCGCGGCCGGCTCACTCCACATCTCAACGGGCTTAACGCAGCAGGAACTCGCCGAAGAGTTGGGCACGGTACGCGAGGTGGTCGCGCGGGAGGTGAGGGGCCTGATCCGGGCCGGCCTGATCGTTTCAGCCGGCGGCGGCCGGTACGAGCTTCGTGACATTGAACAACTCCGGGAATTAGCCCGATCCCGTTGATTGTTCCACTCATCGTCCAGTGGTTGGAAGTTCGACTCATCGACCTGTCCGGGTCAGGCACCCTCATCCACTGAAGGGAAGGATGAATCCTTCGCCTGTCGTTTGCGTAGGAACCTGCAACCCCTCTCACCCCCGGTCCCGATATGCGAGCCCATTTCGTCGCCACTGCAGTTGTCCTGCTTTCCGCCCCGTCTCAACTCCAGGCCCAGAACCGGCCCGACGCCGCCGGCGTCCGACTCGCGGTCCTCGACTATGTCGAGGGGTTCTACGAAGGCGACACCACCAAGTTGATGCGGAGTATCCGACCCGAGGTGGTGAAGTACGGCTACTTCAAGAAGAAAGGCGAGACGACGTACACCGGCGAGGCCATGCCTTGGGCCGAATTCCTCTCCTATGCCAACCAGGTCAAGGCGAGCGGCCGACCGACGCCGGCCACCGCCCCGAAAGAAATCACCATCCTCGACGTTGCCGACCAGACGGCGAGTGCCAAGCTGACGGCATGGTGGGGAATCGATTACCTCCACCTCGCCAAATTCGACGGTCGGTGGATGATCACCCAAGTCCTGTGGCAATCACCGCCGCCCAAGTGAGGCCGTCGCGTGGCCCCCAGCGCGTTGGCGAGGGACCGGCTCTCGTTGGGTTGAGGGCCAACGACGTTAGGTCAAGCGCCCCAGACCTCACGGTAGACCCGAAGCCAGTTCCCTCCCATGACCTTGTCGATTTCCTCCTGGCTCCAGCCCCGGCGCCGGAAGCCGGCAATCAAATTCGGCAGCTGGGCGATGTTGTCGAATCCGTCGATGTAGCGCCAGGGTTCGTCCACCATGTCCGCCGGGATGATTTCCTTGTTGACGCCGCCGTATGGAATGGCCATGCCGTCGACAAAATCGGTGCCCATCCCGACGTGATCCACGCCGACCCGGCGGCGGATGTACTCGTACTGCTCGATGTGGGCGTCGATGCCCACCCGCGGCACCTTGCCAGTGTTGCCGCGGGCCCGAACGTGGAAATCGTTCACTGCGGTGATCCCGATCACACCACCCGTGGCGGCGATGGCATCGATGACCCGGTCGCTGATGCAGCGGGCATTGGCCGCGATGGCGGCCACGTTGGTGTGGGTGCAGATCACCGGGACGCCTTTCGACATCGCCAGCGCATCGAGCGAGGTCTGTTCCCCAGTGTGCCCACCCACGTCGAGCACGATCCGCAACGTGTGAATCTCCTCCACCAGGCGTCTGCCCGCCCGGGTGAGCGGCACGGCCGGCTCGAGACAGCCGGCCCCGAACGGATTGGTGACGTTGTAGCAGAGGCCCACGATCCGGAGGCCGGTTTCGTAGAAGGCCCGGAGCGCGGTAGCCGATGCACCAAGAGGCCCGTTGAATCCGGCGCCAAGCGCATCGGCGGACTGCCAGCAGAACACGTTCGCGATCTTCCCCGCCGCTCGGGCCGCCCTGATCTCCGCCACGGAACCCGCCAGCACCAGCTCGCTTCTGTGCTCATCGAAGAACCGGAGCAGCGAAGCCCACGAGTCCATATTCGACGGTCCGCCGGCCACGCCGCAGTGCACCCCACCCTCCTGCATGCCTTTGAGGTGTGACGCCCGGATCGTTCCGGCAAAGAGCCCCTCAACAACGACCGGCGCGTCGTCCCCCGCCCGGCCCTGTTTCGAAGCACCTCCGCTGCGCACCCGGGCCGCGAGCCCCACGGCGGCCGCGCCCATCAACAATTCCCGGCGATCCATGAATGCCTCCCGCGGTCAGTTCCGCGGCAGGCCGCCGCGGCCGCCGAGTTCGAGATAGATGATGGGTAGTTCCTCTGGCAGAACCTTGAACCGATCGGACTTGAGAAAGGCCGCGATCCCGGCCGGTGTCAACTCCGCGTGGGCCAGGTCATCGAGGCCGGCCCGAAAGCCTTCGGGATCCCACACTGTCCGGCCATCGCGGCCCTGCCGTGGCGCGGCCCCCTCGACCATCCGGTCGATCGTCGCCGGGGAAAGCCGCTCCGCGATACCCAGGGCGCCGTTGACGTAGTCCACCATCATCAGGCCCGCCACGTACGACACCTTCCACGCCCACGACCGCTCCGGCACCGGGTAGCGGCGCCCCGCCTGCTCCCGTTCGATCCACGAGCGAACGAAGTCGATGACCAGCCGGGCCTCCCGATACCGGGCGCCCTGGACGTCGTCGGGCAACGACCACTGGTTCATGAAGACCGCGATGGCCAAATCGAGACCGGGGAAATCGGTGTACCAGTTGGTCCATCCCCACATGTGCGCCCCACCGTGGTCGAAGTGACGGCGGGTGCCGTTCCAGTCATGGAGGTTCCAGACGAGGCCCACAGAGCTCGTTCCGAACTCATCGCCGGGGCCGGTCTCTACCTCCGGGGTGAGCATTGTCTTGACCGTTTCGGGCTTGAGTAACTGGTAGCCGTTGTACCGGCCCTCGTGCTGCATCGCGAGGAGGACCCGGATATGGTCACTCGGCCTGGTGACCACGGTTCCGGCAGGATAGTCTTCGAAGTAGATGGCCGGCGTCGGGATCCGGAACGGACCGTAGCCGGCGTAGCCGCGCGACATCCGGGCCCAAATGTCGGGACGGATGTGGGCCGAGTCCTGGACCGGGGGAAACTGGGTCGAGGTCATCCCGAGTGGATCGATGATGTGGCGTTGGACATAATCGGAGAAGGTGAGCTTCTCCGGATTGGTGACCTGGACCAGGTAACCTAGGGTGGCGATGCCGAGATTCGAGTACTGGTACTTCTCGCCGGCCCGGGCACTCCAAGTCGGCGAGGCGGCGCCTCCGTAGAAATCGTTTCGCTCTCGGGCGAAGGCCTCGCGGAGGTGCGCCTCGAGAGGTTTCGGATTGCCGAGCACGCTCCAAGCGGCGTTGCCGGCCAGACCGCTCCGGTGGGTGAGCAGATCGCGCACGGTGACATCGCGGCCACCGAGCGGGTTCACGATCGTCCAGCCAGGTAGATACCGGTTGACCGGTTCGTCGAGCCCGAGGATCCCGCGTTCCACCAGTTGCATCACCGCCGTGGCGGTGTAGGTCTTGCCCATCGAACCGGAGTGGGTGACGGTCGCGGCCGTCATCGGGATCTTTCGCCCGAGATCAGCGAATCCGAAACCATCCTCGTAGATCACTTGTCCGCGGCGTGCGATCGCCAGGTTGAGTCCCGGTGTGCCAATGATCCGGATGATCTCGGGAATGTCCGCCTTGAGCGCGGCAATCAGCGCCACTTCGGACGGCATCGACGGTACTTGCTGGACAGCCACGAGCAGCAAGACTGAGACGAGGATCTGCACGATACCTCCTGGCGGCGATTGACCCCGGCAGGAACTTATCGTTTGAAGGTGACGACCGCCATGCCTGTTACCGGGCCGTGGCCTTCCCGATTCAATCGGCTCGCTCGATCCTTGCCACGAAGCAGCCGGCTTCGGCATTGCGGGTGCCCGAATGCGACCGCGGGCTGATCCATGACGAGGCTCACCAGTCCAAGGTCGCAGAGCGAGGCTCCCGCGGCCATCCGATTCTTGCGGAGAATTTACGGTGGATCCGGCGGAGGAGTTCTACACGTCGCAGCCGTAGTCGTTGGTAGCGACCACCGTTGGGGTCCGGCCAAGGCGGAACAGCGAAAACCGTTGCTCACATCCTGCCTCACGCACCTCGGCGTCAGCGGCCCACTGAACAAACACATAGGACTCGCCCATGTTGGTGAGGGCGAACTGGGTCCGGATCTCCCAAAAGGAGGTGCCGCGGAATGGTCGATCAGCGCCGGGCCCGAGGAGTTCGTCCGCGGTGTAGTGGCTGGGCGCGGTGGTCACCCGAAGCGGTTGGGGGGTGATCAGGACGAACCCACCGCCGACCGATCGGGGCCGACGCGTGGACTTCCCCAAAGCTCTGCGCCGGCCCGATCCGACCGGCCGAATCCGGAAGGCGCACCCGGACAGTGCCACGAAGGCTGTCGGGGCGAAGCAGGGCGATACCGCGAGGATGAACCAAGAGGTATCGCAAGGACCGCAGCGAGTCAGGAAGCGGGAGGCGGAAGTTGAACACGAAACCCCCGAATCCGTCGTCGTGTGATCGCAGAGTGTCGCGAAGGGCACTATCGACGAGGGCCCCTTCCATCCGTCGGAGCGCGGTCGGCGCGGCTTCGCGCCACGCGAAGGTGGCCAGCGAAAACCTCACGTGACCGGAATCAACATCGAGCGCTGCGATGATGCGAGGCCTTCCCTGAGCAGAGAGCGCGGGGGTCCCGACCGGCCGGAGGCCGACCATGAGCAAGGCCAAGAGGCTCACCGCGCCGGGGAAGAAGGCCACGCGGAGCTCAGGGTTTAGCGGGTGAAGTCCGGCAGTACTGTCCGCCGCTGCAGCGTTCGGGGGCATAGGTTTCACTTTCGACCAGCCACCGGCCTTCGATCCGGCGCCATTTCGCAAGATAGGACCCACCGATATTCAGGCGCCCATCAGGATCGGTCCAAGAGCCAGTCCATCGTCCGACTTCGGAGGCTGTCTGCCACCCGGGAAAAACCGTCACCTCTGTCGGGGTCCGCCGATACCACACATCGGGGCGGGCGGCGAACTGATCGGAAAACCGGCGGATCATCGCGGCCCGGCCAACCAGGGTCACGGAGTTGGACGCCAGGACCACGACCTCGGGCGCGAGGATAGCGGCGATGCCAACGGTATCATGTCGCGCGATCGCGGCATTCGACTGCTCCCGGAGCGTCCGAATCGTTCGGGCGTCGGGCCCGCCGGTGGTGTCGTCGGTCGGTGACCACAGCGGGCCGGGCGTCAGAAAGAGCGGCACCCGTCGTTGCGGACCAGGTGGTGCCTGGAACGAGGTGTGCCGGTGGACCACGACCCAGCGGCCCGCCCGCCGTTCGAACACCAAGGACTGGCGTCCTTCGTCGACGGTAGTATCACCGGAGGGTTCGAGGACTTCGAGCCGGAAGTTCGCCGCAAGCCAGGCCAGGCTTCCCCGGGCGCCGACATCGAGGATGTCGAACTTGGAGTGAACGGTTCCACGGGCCGCATTAGCGAACATGTTGCGGTAAAGCGTGTCGACCTGGGGCCAACCGCGGAGTTGTCGCCGTTCGAAAAAGAAGGCACCGCCTGAGTCATGGGCGTAGAAGCGATCGATAAAAGCCGAGTCCCGTCGTTCCCACGCCTGGTTGAAGGCGCGGAACAGTGTCGCGACCTCCCGCGCCGACTGCCGATCGGCCGTGGACTGGGCCACTGCCAAGACCGGGCCGACCAGAATCATGCCCGCGACGGCGAGCAGCAGCCTACCTGAGTGCGCCACCCGGCGTGGTGGACTCATGAACCGCGATGATCCGCCACCGGCCGTCTTCGACCGCCACGACTTCGGTGCGAGCCACATCTTCTTTCCAGATCTTGCCACTGGTGTCCGCCTTTTCGCAGAGAAGCAACCCCGTCACGACCGCCGAGGTCAAAGCCAGGACATCGACCCGGAGACCATCACCCCAGCGGCAGTCGACCTTGGTATAGGTGGCGTACCTGGGCCGGGTCCCCGCCACGATGGCGGCCCAATCGCCGATTTCGCCATTGCCGACATACGCGGCGCGACGGCCGTAAAAGGCCAGCACTGAATCAGGATTTCGTTCGCGCATGACGACCAGCATCCGCTCCGACTCAGTCCGGACGACCGCCGAGATCGAGTCTCGAACGACGTCGGTCAACTCGCCCGCCGGCGCCGGCCCGCCCGCCTGACACGCCAAGCCGAATACCGCCGCCGCTATCAAAGTGCCGAATACCCGCACCGCATGCCTCCGATCAGGAAGACCTCCGCCGAACCCACGCCGGCAGTTTCATCAGGTCGAGCACCGTCTGAAATTCCGGCAACGCCGCCAACGCTCTCGTCACCCGGAGGCCGCTCATGCCGAGCACGATGACCTGGGGGTCTTTCCGCTCCTGCGCCACCCGGAGCCAGCGCACCGCTTCAGCGCGATTGCCAATGACCATCGCAATCACCGAAAGAGCCATCGGCGCGACCGAGCCCTGACGAGTACTCGCGGCCATCCGGTGGTAGAGCGCTTCGGCGGCCGCTTTGTCGCGGTGCACCAGGCCCTCGGCATATTGAACCTCGACCAACGGCGTGGGCGCCTGGCCGCCGGCCGGAATCAAGCCCGCCGACTCCGCGATGACACCGTCCCAATTTCCCAAAGACCCCAGCGCCAATTGCCGGGCAAACCGGGACAGGAACGCGTCGGGGTCGAGGGCTCGGGCCCGATCGGCCCACTCGAGCGCGGTCGGGTCGAGCGCGGAGGCGAGCAGAATTGAAAGCATCCCGGCGAGGTACCCCGACAGCGGATCCCGCGCGAGAAGGTCCCGCATCCCAGTCACAGCCTCGGCCGTGCGTCCCCCAAACCACCCCACGAAGAAAAGGTGATACCACGTGCCGCCGTGAGCCGAGCCGGGGTTCAAGGCCATGCCGCGCTTGAAAGCCCGCTCGGCGGTGTCCCAGTCCCACTCGAACATCAGGCTGACAATGCCTAACGCGCAATGGGCCTCGGCTGAATCCGGCGCAAACCGGACCGCCTGTTTGGCCGCGTTGGTGGCCTTGGCGCGCAGCTCTTCGACCGCCCTGATCCCGTAGTATCCAAAGACGACGTACGCCTCCGCCAACCCGGCCCAAGCTAGGCCGTACTCCGGATCGAGGGTGAGCGCCTTTTCCATCAACGCCAACCCCTCGGCCGTGGCCGCCCCCCGCCGGGCGATCAGGGCCCGACCCTTGAGGTACGCCTCGTACGCCTCAATGCTGTGGGTGGCCCGCTGCGCCCGTGCCGCGGCCCCACCGACCAAAGTCGTTTTCAGCTTGGCCGCAATCGCCGCGGCGATCTCATCCTGGACCGCGAACACGTCCTCGATGTCTCGGTCGAACCGTTCCGACCACAAGTGGTACCCGTCGGTCACGTCGATCAGCTGAGCGGTAATCCGGACCCGTTTCCCCGACCGCCGGACCGAGCCCTCGAGAACGGTCCGAACCTGGAGTTGCTCGCCGATCGAACGGAGGTTCTCGTTCTTGCCCTTGAACGAAAACGACGAGGTCCGGCCCGCCACCTTGAGGACTGGGATCTGGGCCAATGCGTTCAAGATCTCTTCGGTAATCCCGTCGGAGAAGAATTCGTTCTCGGGATCAGTACTCATATTGGTAAATGGCAGCACCGCGATCGACTGCTCGGGAGCCGTGCTCTTCTCTGGGTCGGCCGCGGGGTCCGGCTCGTTGAGGGCGGCCGCCAACTCGGCTGCGGTGTCGTACCGATCGATCGCCGTCCGGGCCAGCGCCCGCTGAACCGCCCGGGCCACCGGGCGCCGGACGCCCTCCCGGAGCCCGGCCACGTCGGCGGGGGTTTGAATGAACCGTCTCGCGATAATCGCCTGGATGTTGGGACCGGTAAACGGTTGTTCGCCCACCAACATCTCGTACAGCACGCACCCAAGGCTATAGATGTCGCTCCGGCCGTCGACCTCGTCACCGGCGGCTTGCTCCGGACTCATGTATGCGGGGGTTCCGACACTCATGCCGGCCTGGGTATGAGTGCTGCTCTCGACCGCGGAGAGGGCTTTACCGATTCCGAAATCGGCCACCAGAGCATGGCCATCGTGAATGAGAACA
>JAYVJS010000043.1:0-2457 GCA_043769075.1 Gemmatimonadota bacterium
GATCCGGGGTCAGCTGACGACCGAGCGGACAAGACGGTCAAGATTCTGACCCCGGTCCATTTCGGCGGCGAGGTGGCTCCGATCGAGGCGCTGGCAGCCATCGCGTCAGCCCGTCATTGGACGGTGGTTGAAGATGCGTCACATGCTCTGGGTGCGACGTACCGATCGAGCAATGGGGTCGAACACCGGGTTGGAGCCTGCGACCACAGTACCATGTGTTGCTTCAGCTTTCACGCCGTCAAGCAGATCACGACCGGCGAGGGAGGCGCAGTCACGACCAACGACGAGTCGCTCAGTCGACGGCTCCGAATGTTCCGGAGTCACGGCATTACCCGTGAGCTGGACCGCATGGAGCACTCGGACGGCCCGTGGTACTACGAGCAACATGAACTCGGCTACAACTATCGACTGACGGATGTGCAGTGCGCCCTCGGGCGGTCGCAACTGGCGAGGTTGCCCGACTGGCTCGCTCGTCGGGCCCGCCTCGCCGCGCAATATGAGGAGCGATTGGCCCCGGTGCACGGCGTGACGCCGCTTGGCCGCGCCAAAGGGGCTGGCGGAGCTCACCATCTGTTCGTCGTGCGAGTGGCGCCCGAGGACCGGCGACGGATCTTCGACGCGCTCACGGCCGACGAGATTGGGGTCAACGTCCACTACATCCCAGTCTACCGGCAACCCTACTATCGGCAGCACGGATCGGCGAGTTGCCGGCGACCTGGGGCCGAGTCGTATTACGAGTCGGCCATCACGCTACCGCTGTTTCCAGCCATGAGCGACGGGGACGTCGATCGGGTGGTCGCGGCCGTCGCGCGAGCGGTTGGGGGTGGACCGGCATGACCGATCTGTCCGGCCGCCGAATGGCACTCGCGGTGGATGCCACTCCCGCCGTTGGTGCTGGTCACGCCATGCGGGTCGGGACACTGGCCGCGGCATGGCTCGGGCTCGGTGGAGAGGTGGTGGCCGTCGGGGACGTCGACCTGGAGTTTGTCCGAACTCGGTACGCCGGGCTGGGGATTGGTCTTGCCCCGGTGGGTAATCCGGTGTGTGACGTTCTGGTGGTCGACCGGTATGACGTTGGCCAGAGGAGTCGGATGGCGACGTCACCCGGCGCGGTGGTCAGACTCCTGGTGGACGATTTGTTTGCAAAGGTACCGGCCGGGTACGATGCGGTCTGGAACCCGAATCCCTACGCCTCGGCGGAGTCGTACCCAACCTTCGACGGATTGGTACTTGGGGGGGCCACCATGGTCCCGATTCGGGAGGACCTTCCGCCGTGGCAGCAACGGTTGGACGGCAATGTCGTGGTTACGTTCGGCGGTGGTCGCCCAAGCGACGTCGTCATCGGCGCCGTCGGTTTGCTCATCCAGTTGATGCCGAGGGACCGGTTCGCCGTTGCGGGGGACTGGGCGCCGGCCGGGTGCCGGAGGGTTGAGCCCGAACATCTGTGGCGGGAGGCGGCTGCGGCCAAATGCCTCGTCAGCGCCGCAGGTGGGACACTCTGGGAGGCGGCGGCGACCGGGATCCCAATGGTCGCCGTCGCGATCGTCGAGAACCAGATGCACGCCTATCGGTGGGCTCGGAATGTGGGTATTCCAGGCGCGAATGCGATGCTGATCGACGGGGAGTCACTCGCCCACCAGCTTCGGGCTTTGATTCCCGCCGCCATGATTGCCCCCGCTCTCACCAACGGAGCGGGGCGGGTCGCGACGGAGTTGGCCCGGTTGGTCCTTGGCCGGTCCTCATGAACGTGACCCTTCGGAACGCCGTCAGTAGCGACGCCTACGCCCTCTGGTTGTGGGCGAATGATCCGGCGGTGAGGATCGCGTCGGGAGATCGGGGCCTGATTCAGTGGGGCGAGCACCTCGATTGGATCGCCGGGCGCTTGGCGAGCCGGGACGTCATGATGCTGATCGGTGTCATCGCTTTGGAGCGCCCGATCGGTACCATCCGGTTTGAAACCGAGGACCGGTGGGCCACGGCGCGAGTCAGCTACTTAGTGGCACCCGAAGCTCGGGGGGACGGACTTGGGCGGCAGCTGCTTGAACGAGGAATGGAGGCCCTGGTCGAGGTCCATCCAGCAGCCCGGGCTGACGCTCTCGTCACTCCCGCCAATGGCGCCTCCTGTCATCTGATCCGGTCGTTGGGTTGGACCGAAGAGCATTCGGCGGCTGGATTGGTTCGCTTTCTCGACCCCGGCCGGAGGGGTCAATGAGCGTTACCATCGGCGGCACCGCGATCGGGCCCGGTGCCAGCTGCTTCCTGATTGCCGAGCTTTCAGGCAACCATAACGGTGATCTGGGTCGCGCGGTGGCCACGATCCAGGCCGCGAAGGCGGCCGGCGCCCACGCGATCAAACTCCAGACCTACACCGCCGACACGATCACGATCCGGTCGGACCGACCTGACTTTGTGGTGCCGGGTGGCGGTCCGTGGGGCGGGCGAACCCTTCACGATCTC
>JAYVJS010000044.1:0-2310 GCA_043769075.1 Gemmatimonadota bacterium
AACGCCGGAAGAAACCGGCCTCAGCGGACGTGAGTTTGCCCTCTACGACCTGATCTGGAAGCGAACCGTCGCGTCGCAAATGCCCGACGCCAAGTTGACCAGCCTGACGGTGACCTTCGACGTGGACGACGCGACGTTTCGGTCGTCCGGGAAGCGGATTGATTTTCCCGGATTCCTTCGCGCCTACGTCGAGGGTTCCGATGACCCTGAGGCGGCCCTCGAAGACCAGGAGATTGTCCTGCCGGCGCTGGCGGTCGGCGATCGACCCAAGTGCCTCGACCTCGCGGCCTTGTCGCACGAGACTCAACCGCCCGCCCGCTACACCGAAGCCAGTTTGGTCAAGGAACTCGAAGCTGACGGGGTCGGGCGTCCGAGCACCTATGCCTCGATCATCGACACAATCATTGACCGCGGCTACGTCCAAAAGCAGGGCCAGGCGCTGGTCCCGACGTTAACCGCCTTTGGGGTCACCGCACTTCTGGAGCAACACTTCCCGACGTTGATCGACGTGAAGTTCACAGCCGGGATGGAACTCGCCCTCGACAATATCTCCGAGGGCACCACGGAATGGCTCCCCTATCTCAAGGAGTTCTATCTCGGCAAAAACGGGTTGCGCAACCAGGTCGCGGCCCAAGAGAAGAAGATTGATCCCGCCGAGGCCCGAACCGTCGTGTTAGGCGGGCTCGAGGGCGCCAGTATCCGGCTCGGCCGCTTCGGCCCCTACGTCGAAGTCGTGACCGAAGACGGCGAGGTGCTGAAGGCCTCGGTGCCGAGGGATGCCGCGCCGGCCGATTTGTCCCGGGAGCGGATCGACGAAGTGCTCCGCCAAAAGGCCGCCGGCCCCGAGATCGTCGGGGTCCACCCCGAGTCGGGCGAACCGATTCTCAAGCTGAGCGGCCAATACGGCCCTTACGTCCAGCTCGGGACGGTGACGGACGACAATCCCAAGCCGAAGCGATCGTCGTTGCCCAAAGGCGTCTCGCCGGAGATGGTGACACTCGACATGGCCGTGGGGCTCCTTGCTCTGCCTCGGGTTCTCGGCGTCCACCCGGAAAGCGGGGCCAAGGTCATGGCCGGCCAAGGCCGATTCGGCCCATACATCGTCCACGATCGGGGAACTGACGGCAAGGACTATCGGTCGCTCAAAGGCGAGGACTTGGTCTTAACGGTCAACCTCGAACGGGCGTTGGCTCTGTTGGCGCAGCCCAAAATCGGCCGAGGCCGCCGGGGCGCCACCCCGATCCGCGAAGTGGGGGCCCATCCCGCCGACGGGAAGCCCATTGCCATGTTCGAAGGCAAATACGGGCCATACGTCAAGCATGGCGAGACGAGCGCGTCGATTCCCAAGGGCCGGGATCCGGCCGAAGTCACCCTGGCCGAAGCCGTCGATTTGATCAGCGCCCGGGGCGGAGCCAGCGCCGAACCCAAGACCAAGGCCAAGACCGCCAAGGCAAAGGCCACGCTGAAGGCGAAGGCCAAAGCCCCCTCCTCGACCCGATCCAAAGCCGGGCCAAAAGCCCCTCCGGCGAGGCCGGCGGCCGGTCGGAAAGCGGCGGCGGCCAAACCCGTTTCCCGGGCTCGGGTCGGAAAAGGGCCCGATCCGATGACGGCCAAAGTCAAGCGAGCGGCCAAGAAGAAGCGTCCGAAACGCTAGGCCTTGCCCCTCCGGCCGGCCCGGCTGCGTTGACGCATCCGTATCCGCCGCACTATGTTGCCGCCCACTCTAGGACGGGTGCTCGAGTGGCTGAAGAGGCACGCCTGGAAAGCGTGTATACGTCACAAGCGTATCGAGGGTTCGAATCCCTCCCTGTCCGTTGGAAACCATTTGGTGGGGTCGGAGCGTTAACGAGGTAGTAGCGTACGCTCCCGAAGCCGAGGCCTCATGCTGATTCGCCGAACGCCCGACATCCGAAGTTCTGAGATCACTTCCGAAACCCTTTATCAAGGGCGGCGGGAGTGGCTCAAGACCGCCGGCGTGATGGCAGCGGGTCTGGCGCTGCCGGGCCGGCCGGGCCGGGATCTGAGCCGGCTCGACGACGACAAGCCGACGCCCTACGACTCGATCACGACCTACAACAACTACTACGAGTTCGGCACCGCCAAGGACGAGCCGGCCCAAAACGCCCGGCAGTTTCGTTCCAAACCGTGGACCGTGAGCGTCGAAGGGGATGTGAAACGGCCCGGGAGCTACCCACTCGACGACCTGCTCAAGGGCCTTCCGGTGGTCGACCGGGTCTACCGGATGCGCTGTGTTGAAGCGTGGTCGATGGTGATTCCGTGGAACGGGATCATGCTGGCCGACCTGGTCAA
>JAYVJS010000045.1:0-5729 GCA_043769075.1 Gemmatimonadota bacterium
CACGCCGGAACCCGTGGAGGTCGACCGACTCGGCGATCGGCCCATCGAGGGGATCGAAAGGATCAACTGGACGGGGCGACTGGGGGCGGCGGCGAGTCATGGCGGACTAGAGAGCGCGGAGCCATTGGACGGCGGCCACCGGCCCCATGGCCAGGACCCCGCCGCCTAACGGGAACCGCTCGACCCCGGGGTAGACCACCACGGCCTCGGCGACGTCGAGGTCTTCGCAGCCGATCCGAAAGCCCCGACTCACCGTCGGGGCGGAGGACCGTTTGATCTCGACCGCCAGCCGGCGGCCGTCGGCGACTTCGATCACCTGGTCGATCTCCGCCCCTCGGGCGGTCCGATAGTACGAGACGACCCGGTCGCCGGCGGCCGCAATCAGATTTTCGATGACCAGTCCCTCCCACGATCCGCCGACCACCGGGTGTCCAAGGAGGTCATCCTGCGATCGAATCCCGAGCAGCGCGTGGACGAGCCCACTGTCGCGCACATAGACCTTCGGACTCTTGACCAGGCGTTTGCCGACGTTGCCGGACCACGGGGCCAGCCGGCGGACCAGCAACAGGTCGACCATCAGGTCGAGATACCGCGCGACCGACTGACCGCTCACCCCAAGGCTGGCGGCGATGCGGGCGGCGTTCAGTTGCTGGCCTTGGTTGTGGGCCAGCATGGTCCAGAACCGGCGAAGAGTTTCGGACGGCACCCGAGTTTGGAACATCGGGATGTCCCGTTCGAGGTAGGTCCGCAGGAAGGCTCGGCGCCAGGCCAGGCTCGCGTCGTCGTCCTGGGCGAGAAGGCTGTCGGGAAACCCGCCACGTTGCCAGAGGCGATCACGGTCTCCAACCGTGTCGACGACTTCCTCCAGCCCGATGGGCGTCATTTCGAGCTGAGTGATTCGGCCGGCCAGCGACTCGGAGGACTGCCGGAGCAGGTCCATCGAGGCTGAGCCCAGGACCAGGAACTGGCCGAACCGGTCTCCGGCCTCCCGGCGGCGATCGACGACGCCCCGGAGCACCGGAAACAGCTCCGGGACTCGCTGGATTTCATCGAGAATGATGAGGCTGCCACGGTGGGCGTCGAAGTACTCGGCAGGGTCACTCAGCCGGTTTCGATCGGCCGGGAATTCGAGGTCGAGATACTGGCTCCGGCCGGGGGGCAATGCGCGGGCTAGGGCCTTGGCCAGAGTGGTTTTTCCGACCTGGCGGGGGCCGATCAGAGCGACGACCGGGAACTGGGCAAGGTCCTTTTTGGCGGCACTGAGAAAGCCTGGGCGATCGAACATGGTCGTAAATTGTCCATGAACTGGTGGAAAAACAAGATAAGATAGCAATATACGTTGCTAAAATGCCACGCCTTGGATGATTTACGACATTATGATGAGGCCCAGCCCGGCGGCGTGATCCCAAAATACTCCTCAGAAGTCACCGACCTAAGTCGTTGTCAGAAAACGCTTTGTCTTAGAAAATTCGGCTTGATTCCGACCGGGCCACCCCACTATATTCCCCGGCTTAATGGGCTGCCGGTTCCGGAGCCGTTTTCCAGATCAAATAGGTCGAGTGACCCATGACCGCACCCAATTCGCGCGAGCGCATTCTTCCCCGCCCGATCGAAGACGAGATGAAGCAGAGCTTCATCAACTATTCGATGAGCGTGATCGTGTCACGCGCTTTGCCGGATGTTCGCGACGGCTTGAAACCGGTTCACCGGCGGATCTTGAACGCCATGAACGAGTTGGGCCTGGTGCCCGGCCGGCCCTACAAGAAGTCCGCCACCGTCGTCGGCGAGGTGTTAGGCAAGTACCACCCCCATGGTGACTCGCCGGTATACGAGGCCATGGTCCGAATGGTCCAGGATTTCTCGCTCCGGTATCCCTTAGTCGACGGCCAAGGCAACTTCGGCTCGGTCGACGGCGACCCCGCGGCGGCCTATCGATACACCGAAGCCCGGCTGACCCGGGTCGCCGTGGCCATGCTCGAGGACATCGACAAGAACACGGTCGATTTCCAGCCAAACTACGACGATCGGCTGATGGAGCCGACGGTCCTGCCATCCAAGATTCCGAACCTCCTCGTGAACGGGTCGAGCGGCATTGCGGTCGGCATGGCGACCAATATCCCGCCCCACAACCTTCGGGAGGTCTGCCAAGCCGTCTCCCTCTTGATCGACCAGCCCGACGCCACGATTCAGGATTTGACCAAGCACGTCAAAGGCCCGGACTTTCCAACCGGCGGTTACATCTACGGCATCCAGGGCATCAAAGAGGCGTACGAGACGGGCCGAGGCAAGGTCGTGATGCGGGCCCGGGCTCAGATCGAGGAGAAGGAGTCATCGGGTAAGTCGGCGATCGTCATCACTGAGCTTCCCTACCAGGTCAACAAGGCCACGCTGGCGAAGTCGATCGCCGACTTGGCGATGGAGAAGAAGATCGAAGGCATTTCCGCCGTCCGGGACGAATCGGACCGGGACGGCATGCGATTGGTGGTCGAGCTCAAGCGGGACGCGATTCCCCACGTGGTGCTGAACCAACTCTACAAGCACACCACGATGCAATCGACCTTCGGGGTCATCAACCTCGCGCTGGTCAAGGGCCAGCCGCGGGTCATGAACTTGAAGGAGCTCATCCAGCACTTCATCGCGCACCGCCACGAGATCGTGATCCGGCGGACCCAATTCGATCTCGACCAAGCCGCCGCCCGCGAACACATCCTAGAAGGATTGAAGATCGCGGTCGACAACATCGACGAAGTCGTCGAGATCATCCGGAAGTCGAAGGATGTCGACGAAGCGGACGCCCGGCTCCGGAAGCGGTTCAAGCTATCCGAAAAGCAGAGCGAAGCGATCCTCAACATGCGGCTCGCCAAGCTGACCGGCTTGGAAATCGAGAAGTTGGAAGCCGAACTCAAGGAAGTCCGGTCCATCATCGCCGAGCTCAGGTCGATTCTGGCATCACGCGAGAAGCGGATGCGAATCCTCAAAGACGAGATGGAGGAAGTCACCAAGGCCTTCGGGGACGACCGGCGGACTGAAATCATTCCGGACCAAAATGAATTCTCGGTCGAAGATCTGATCGTCGAAGAGGACATGGTGATCACGATCTCCCACACCGGGTATATCAAGCGAACGCCGGTCTCGACCTACCGGCGCCAGCGGCGCGGCGGAAAGGGGCTGACCGGCGCGACGACCAAAGAAGACGACTGGATCGAGCACCTCTTCATTGCCTCGACCCACGACTACGTGATGTTCTTCTCGAACCTGGGCCAGGTCTATTGGCTCAAGGTCCACGAGATCCCTCAAGGGGGTCGGGCTACTCGGGGCAAACCGATCGTCCAGTGCATTGCGGTCCGGCCCGAAGAGCATATCACCGCCCTCGTCCCGGTGCGGGAATTTGCCGACAACCGCTGGTTGGTGTTCGTGACCCGGAACGGCACGGTCAAGAAGTCGGTCCTGTCCGACTACGCCAATCCGAGGGCCAACGGGATCATCGCGATCAACATCGAGAAGGGCGACGAGCTGATCGACGTCCAGCTGACCGACGGCAACAACGACATCGTGTTGGCGACCAGCGGCGGGATGAGCATCCGGTTCCATGAGAGCGATGTTCGAGAAATGGGTCGCGCCACGGGTGGAGTAAAAGGCATCGAGCTCGACAGCGAGGACCGGGTCATCGGCATGGTCGTCATCCGGCGTGATGCGACGCTCTTGGTTGTCAGCGAGAAGGGTTTCGGGAAGCGGTCGGAGATTGCTGAGTACCGAGTCCAGAAACGGGGCGGCAAGGGTATTATCACCTTCCATAACACCGACAAGACCGGTCATTGCATGGCCTTGAAGGAAGTTCAGCCGCAGGACGAGTTGATGATGATCACCCGGAGCGGGGTCATTATCCGGGTCCCGGTTGACGGGATTCGGGTCATTGGCCGGAACACCCAAGGAGTTCGGGTCATGAACCTCGAAGGCACCGACTCGATCGTCGGCGTGGCCCGGGTCGTTAAGGAGGAAGAGACCGAGGACGACGACGTCCCGGTCGAGGGCACGGAATGACGGTGCCGAAGATTTCGCGCGATGACCTCGCCCGAACGGCTGAGGCCCTTCGCGGAATCGCGGTTCGAACCCCCCTGGTCGAGTCCGCCGAATTGAGCCGGCGGTTCGGGACGCCGGTGTGGGTCAAGTGCGAGCACTTCCAACCGATCGGCGCCTTCAAGATCCGGGGTGCCTACACGGCGATCTCCCGGCTTCCGGCCGAGGTTCGGGCCCGCGGCATCATCACCCATTCGAGCGGCAATCACGGCCAGGCCGTTGCGTACGTGGCCAAGCACTTCGGAGTTCGGGCGGTGATTGTGATGCCCGAGAATGCCCCGGCAGTCAAGGTGGCCGGGATTCGAAGCCATGGTGCCGAAATCGTGTTCACGACCCGGAAAGAGCGAGAGGCGAAGTCGGCCGAACTGATTGACCGGCACGGATTGGTGCTGATCGCTCCCTACGACAACTACGATGTCATCATGGGCCAGGGGACCTGCGCCTACGAGATTTTTCAAGACCAACCATTGACGGCCGCGATCATCGCCCCCGTCGGCGGGGGCGGGATGATCGCCGGCACCTGCGCCGCGGTCCAAGCCATGAAGCCCGACACAGAGGTCTTCGGCGTCGAGCCGGCGGTCTCTCCGAAGCTCGCAGCCGCCCTGGCCGCCGGCCACCCGGTTCCATTCGATCCGGTCGACACCCTGGCCGACGGGCTGATTCCTCCGGCGACGGGAGCGATCACGTTCGAATACATCAGGCCGGTGCTGAAGGGTGCGGTCGGGCTGACGGAGGCGGAAATCGCGGCCGGGGTCCGGTTCGTGTTCCATTCCATGGGGCTCCGGGTTGAGCCATCCGGGGCCACCCCGGTGGCCGCGCTCCTCGCGGGGAAAATCGTCGCAACCGGCCCGACGGCCTGTGTGCTGACCGGTGGCAACGTCGACCCCGCCCTCTTCGCCACCCTGGTTGGCTGACCGTTGATGCACCGGCCTCACATCCTAATCGTCGACGACGATGAATCGATGAATCGCTCGCTGACGTCGATTCTCGGCGCGGAGGGGTATCGAATCACCGGGCGCTACTCGGCAGAGGGCTTGGTTGATTTCCTCGAAGCCAACGACGTCGATCTAATGATTCTCGACGTGGGGCTGCCCGGGGTCGACGGGTTATCGGCCCTTGAGTCGCTCAAGGGGCACCCGCACCACCGTGACCTCCCGATCCTGATTCTCTCCGGATCACCTCCCGGGGAAGTGTCAGTCGAGGCGTTGGGCCTCGGCGCGGCCGATTTCATCACCAAACCGTTTCGGCTCGATGACTTTCTGGCCCGGATCAAGGCGCATCTCAGGGCCAGCCATGAATTGAACGAGGCGCGGGCCAAAGCGCGGTCCGAGACCGAGATGGCCGAGCTGCTCAAGGAAGTCACCGAGGCCGCGTCACCGGCCGAGATCTTTCAGGTCCTGGTTCGGAAAATTTCGAAGGGACTCCAGATTGCCCGGTGTTCGATCGTGCTCGACGACGAAAACGGTGAGACCGCCACCGTGGTGGCCGCAGTCGAAAGCCCAAGTCTCCGCCATTTGACCGTTGAACTGCGTCGGTATCCGGAGTTGCTCGGGCCGATCGTGACCCAGGAGCCGCTGCTGATTCCGGACACCCGCGACGATCCGATCTTTGCACCGGTCCGAGAGCTCTGGCGGGTCGAGGGCCGGTTGGTA
>JAYVJS010000046.1:0-14131 GCA_043769075.1 Gemmatimonadota bacterium
CAAGCTCGAGGACCCGGAGGGCCGTGGTGCCTTCGTGCTGGGTCGCGTAGACCAGCAACCGGCCGTCGGGAGACAGCAGCGGCTTCATCGAATTGGTCGCTCGGAAGACGACTCGTTCTTCTTTGCCGGAGGCCAGGTTGAGCCGCATGAGGAAGGCGCGGGGGCCTTCGACGGAGCGGTGTTGGCGCGGCTCGACCATGGTGTAGTAGAGCGATCCACCGTCCGAAGTCGGCACCGCGCCGTATGCCCCGGGATAGGAGGCCGAAACGAGAAGCGACGCCGGAGTCCGGCTTCGTTGCCCGAGTTTAGTTGCCGGACCCGCTAGGAGATCGTAGCGCGACAGCTCAACGACGCCTTCGCGATCGGTGGCCGACACGACGATCGATTTCCCATCGGGCATCCATTCCGGCGAGAACATCGTGGACAGCCGCTCATGGGAGAGCTGCCGGGGCGCCGTACCGTCTTGATTGGCGATCCACACATTGTCGGCCCCATCGCGATCGCTGATGAAGACGATCTGGCTCCCGTCGGGTGAGTAGCGGGGCTGCGACTCGAACGATCGGCCACCGAGAAGACGGAGGGCCGAGCCGCCGGCGGCGGGAATGGTGTAGATGTCGCCGAGGAGGTCGAAGATGATGGTTCGGCCGTTGGGGCTTAGGTCGACCGAGAGCCAGGTTCCTTCGGTGGTGCGAAACGACTGAGCGCGGAGCGCGGGGGCGGCGAACAGGGCGGCAAGAAGCGGCAATAACGAACGGACGCGCACGAGAACGGGGCACCTGCTTGAGGGTTATCCGAGGCAGAACTTACGGCCTTGCCGAAGGATTAGAGATTACCTAGATTATCTAGGTAACATTCAGAGGTGACCATGGCTGGTTGGATCCGCCGTACCCTTGTGCTTGGCGCCCTCCTGGGCACGGCCTGCGAACGACCACCCGGCCCGTCGGCGGCCCCGTCGCCGTTGATTCCCTTAGATGAGCTGTTCGGCAATCCGGTTGCGGCGCTGCCAAAGATCTCGCCTGACGGGCAATGGCTCGGGTTCCTCGAAGCGCGCCAGGGCAAGCTCAACGTGAAGATCCGGGCAACTGCGGGCGGCACCCCGCGATTCCTCACCGCGGACTCGACCCGATCGGTGGACAACTACCGCTGGACCGTCGACTCTCGGGCCGTCGTCTACCTTCAGGACCGAGGCGGCGACGAGGGTTACCACTTGATCAAAGCCGACCTTGCCACCGGCACCATTCGAGACCTCACGCCATTCCCCGGGGTCGAGACCGAACTCCTGGCCCTCCCCGTCGACCGGCCGCACCTCGCCATCGTGTCGATGAATCGGCCCGATCCGAAGCTGGCCGATGCCTATCGGATCGACCTGCAATCGGGAGCCGTCCTGAGGCTGACGAGGAATCCCGGCGACTTTATCGGATATGGGGCGAACCGATCGGGCGAGGTCTTGGTGGCAATGGCCCTCGACACCAACGGCCGATATCATCTCCACACCCGGCCAACCGAAGCCTCGGCGTGGCGGGTGGTCCGCTCGTACCCCGCCGACGTTGATGTGGCCTTGGTCGAGTCGGCGGATGCGCCTCGTTTCGTCTATCTCAAATCGAATCACGGGTCGGAATTCCAGCAGTTGACGAAGCTCGACCTCGGCACAGGGGAAGAAACCGCGGTGTCGGCCGATCCGGCCCGCGAGGTGGACCTCGACGAAGCCTGGTTCGACCCCCGCACCGGGCGCCCCCAAGCGGCCCGCTATGTCGCCGATACGATTCGGTGGTGGACCCCGGATTCAACGGTACGTGCTGTCCTGACGGCGCTACCCCCGGCGCGGAACAGCCACCTCCTCTCGAGCAGTGCCGACGGGCGGTACTGGACCGTCGCCGCGGAGGCCCCAACCGCGCCGACCACCTATTACCTCGTAGATACCAAGGGAGACTCAGCCACGTCGTTGATGGCTAGCCGGCCGTGGCTGGCCCGATTTACGTTGGCCCCGACCGAGCCGATTCGGGTCACCGCGCGTGATAGCGTGGTCCTGCCCGGGTATCTCACGATACCGTTAGGCGGCCAGGGCCCGCCGTACCCAACAGTGCTACGGGTTCACGGCGGACCCTGGGCGCGGGACTACTGGGGTTTCGATTCCGACCTGCAGTTCCTGGCCAACCGCGGGTACGCGGTACTCTCCGTCAACTTCCGGGGATCGACCGGCTTTGGGAAGCGGTTCGCCGGGCTGGCGCGGAAGCAGTTTGGCCGCGCCATGCAAACCGACCTGCTCGATGCAGTCGACTGGGCGGTGGCCCGAGGCGTAACCGATCCAAACCGAGTCGCGATCTTCGGGGGATCCTACGGCGGATACGCCACCTTAATGGCCTTGACCCGAACTCCCGATCGGTTCCGCTGCGGGATCGACCTGGCCGGTCCCGCGAACCTTGTCACCCTGATGGAGGCGTTCCCGCCTTCTTGGACGCCTTTCTTAAGCCGTCGCTGGCACCCGTTCGTCGGCAATCCAAGCGTGGCGTCCGACCGGGCTGACCTGCTTGAGCGATCTCCGCTGACCCGGATCGATTCGGTCAGAAGCCCGCTGCTGGTCTTTCAGGGCGCCAACGACCCCAGGGTCACCCAGGCTCAATCGGACAGCGTTGTCTTGGCACTCCATCGGCGCAAGATCCCGGTGGTCTACCTGCTTGCGAGCAACGAAGGGCACAGCTTTGGGAACCAGGAAACGTCCCTCGCGGTGAACCGCGCCGCCGAGTTGTTCCTGGCCCGTTGCCTTGGCGGCCGGGCCGGTCCGGCGCCAACAGCCGAGATCCAGCGGGCGCTCGACCGCATGACGGTGAATCTCGATTCGCTGGCTGCCCCGCACTAGCACCGGGTCCGGCGCACCCGGGCGGTCCCCACGTACATTGGGGACTCGATTTGAGGACCGCCCGATGCCTGAGCCGACCCGCCCACCGGGAATCCACCGACCTGATATCGACGGCCTGCGGGCTGTCGCGGTGGTGCCGGTGGTGCTGTTCCATGCTCAGATCGCTCCGTGGTCCGGTGGTTTCGTCGGGGTCGACGTGTTCTTCGTCATATCCGGGTATCTGATCAGCAGATTGATTCTGGCTGAGATGGAGACCGGAGGCTTCTCGCCGGCCCGGTTCTACGAACGGCGGGTCCGCCGGATTCTGCCAGCCCTCTTCGTGGTCCTCCTCGTGGCATCGGTCGCCGCCTATCGACTCTTGCTTCCGGACGATACCGCGGCCTACGGCGGCTCCCTCCTGGCCGCGTTGCTCTTTTCCTCAAACGTCCTTTTCGCCAGACAAACGGGGTACTTCGACCAACCGGCGGAGACGAAACCCTTGCTCCATACCTGGTCGCTGGGCGTCGAGGAGCAATTCTACCTCGCCTACCCTCTGTTTCTCGTCCTGGTTGGGCGCTACGGTCGTCAACGTTACGCTCTGGCTATCGGATCGATGCTGGTGCTCTCATTTGGTTGGAGTCTCTGGTCGACCACCGCCTCCCCCGGCCCGGCGTTCTACCTTGCGCCTGGTCGTCTCTGGGAACTGCTGGTCGGCGGTTTTCTTGCGACCCAAGTGATTCCTGAGATCCCAAACCGGCGGTGGGCCGCTCTGCTGGGTCTGTTCGGGCTGGCGGCGATTGGCTATAGCCTCATCACGTTCTCCTCATCTACGCCATTTCCTGGATGGCACGCTCTCATTCCCGTCTTGGGCGCCGCATCCGTGATCCACAGCGGAGCCGGAGCGGTATCGCTGGTGAGCCGGGCGCTGAGTGCCGCACCGCTGGTGTTTGTCGGACTGATCTCCTACTCGCTCTATCTCTGGCACTGGATCCTGCTCGTCTTCGTCCGGTACTTCGTGATTCGACCGATGACCGGCCTGGAGACGACGTTGGCGATCGCGGCGTCGGTAGTTCTTGCGATCCTGTCCTGGCGTTTCGTCGAACGCCCGTTCCGCGGTCCGCAAGGGATCGGAAGCCGGTCGGCCGTGTTCGCCGGCGCTCTGCTCGGGTCGCTCGGCTTGGGCGCCTTTGGCCTGCTGGCAACAACCACTGACGGATTGCCCGGCCGCTTCAGTCCCGAGACACTGCGGCTCCTCGGTGGGAGGAACGACGTCTGGGCCCGGCGGGCGGAATGCGTCGACCGGCATTGCCGAATTGGAGATCCAGGCGCCGAGGAGACGTTCGTGCTCTGGGGCGACTCGCACGCGGGGGCGATCGCACCGGCCATGGAACAGGCGGCGCTCGCGGGCCGACGCGCCGGGCTGTTGATCTCGCAGAACACCTGTCCCCCGTTGCATCGCCTAACGACCGATCGCGACCACCAACCATGCGCGGCCTTTGCCGACTCGGCCTTGGCCGTGATCGACGCCCGACCGATCCGGTTGGTGGTGCTCCATGCCCGGTGGGGGTTCTATGCAGACGGGGAACCGTACCGGGGCGAGAATCGGCTGGCGCCGACCGCGCGAATGGGTGACAATGCCGCCGCCTTCGAGCCGATGCTGAGAACCACCCTCGCGGCGCTCCGGACCCGACGGCTCGAGGTCGTCATCGTCGCGAGTGTTCCCGATGTCGGCGTTCGGGTCCCGACGGCGTTGGCTCAGCGTTCGCGTTCAGGCTCGTCGGCGGAGATCGCACCGCGGTATCCCGACTTCATGGTCCGCCAGGCGGCCGCCTTCGGAACCCTTGGGCGAATCGCGGCCGAATACGGTGTCCGAGTCGTGTACCCCCACGAGGTGCTGTGCGACGAGACAAGGTGTGCAGTCGAACGAGACGGCTGGGCGCTTTACACCGATGGCGACCATCTGAGCGTCCACGGCGCAACAATGCTCGTGCCGATGCTTTCCGGGTTGCTCTCGAGGACTCGCTGAGCGCCCCCGGTCCCCGGCGCTGTCCCGATGGATAGTTCGGTGATACACTTCTCGAATGGCGATCGATCCTCGGAGGATGTCCCGGTTTGGCAAGGAAGACTGGCTCAGCGTGGAGCCCCTCCTCGATGAATTGCTCGACCTCGACGAGCCGGCGCGGGCCAAGCGACTGGCGGCCCTAGCATTCGAGTCGCCCGACCTGGCGGTGGAGTTGGGGGGGCTCTTGGCCGGGGAGCAGCGGCCCTCGTTGGCCGATCGCTTCGAAACCGACCTGACCGGGGTCCGGGCCAGCTTTCCGTTGGAGGGAGCAACCATCGGCCCGTATCGGCTGGTGCGGCGTTTGGGATCTGGGGGAATGGGAACGGTCTGGCTCGCCGAGCGGTCGGACGGGCGGTTCGACGGTTTGGTCGCGATGAAACTGCTGAACCTGGCGTTGGTCGGGCACGGGGCCGACCAGCGATTCCAACGCGAAGGCTCGGTGCTCGCCCGGCTGAGCCACCCAGGGATTGCCCGATTGCTTGACGCGGGAGTCACCCCGGCCGGCCAGCCGTACCTGGTACTCGAGTATGTGGATGGCCGACCCCTCGACCAGTACTGCGACCACCTCCGCCTCGGAGTGGCCGAGCGAATCGGCCTGGTGCTCGAAATCATGGGAGCGGTGTCCCATGCCCATCAGAATTTGGTGGTGCATCGGGACATCAAACCAGCCAACATCCTGGTCACCAACGATGGCCGTCCCAAACTCCTCGACTTCGGGATCGCCAAGCTGCTGGAGTCCGAGGACGGCTCGGCCGAACATACCGACCTGACGAGGGTGAGCGGCCGGGCACTGACCCCGGGCTACGCCGCCCCTGAACAAGTAACGGACGCGGCAGTCACCACCGCGACCGACGGCTATTCGCTGGGGGTGGTCCTCCAGCTCCTCCTTTCAGGCGAACATCCGACCGGCGCCGCGGCCACCAGTGCGGCCGAAATGCTCCGGTCCGTGGTTGACCAAAACGCCACTCGCCTCAGCGAAGGCGCCGCGGCCAGCCCAAAACATCTCGCCGCCCAGTCATTGGCTCAGCTTCGGAACTCGTCGCCCGAACGGCTCCGTCGAACCTATCAAGGCGATCTCGACAACATCCTCGGCAAGGCCCTCAAGAAGGCTCCCGCCGAGCGCCACGCCAGCGTCGGTGATTTTGCGGCCGACTTAGAGCGCTATCTCCGGCATGAGCCGGTCAGCGCTCGGCCTGATTCGGCGAAATACCGGTTCGGCAAATTCGCCCGCCGGAATCGAGGCCCCTTGGCGGTTGCAGCCCTGGTAGCCTTTGCGTTGATCGGCGCCGCGGCGTTCTCAATCCGACAAATGCACGAAGCCCGTCGGCAGCGCGACGAAGCGGTCTATCACGCCGCGCGGGCCGACGCCCAAATCGAGTTTCAAGAGTTGATGATGACGGACGTCGGCGACCGTCCGTTGACGATGCGGGAGATTCTCGACCGAGGCCGGGATCTTCTGATTCGGCAGCACCCTGGCGACCCCCGATTTCAGGCCGCGATCGTCACCCAATTGTCCACCGCGTACGCAGCGTTGGGCGAAAGCAAGGTTCGAGGAGAGCTCCTGGCCCGGGCCGAGTCATTGGCCCGGGTCAGCCGCGATTCGGCCCAGCTGATCGAAGCGATGTGTCTGCGGGCCGACAACTTCCGTTCGATGGGGCAGTATCCGGAGGCGCGCGAGGTGTTCGCCGACGTGTGGTCCCTGATGCGGCGTTTTCACGACCCTTCGACCGAGGCGTCATGTCTGCTCGCCGAAGCTCAGGTCGATGTCGAGGCGTCGAAGGGCGACTCCGCCCTCCCCCGAACCGACCGGGCTCTGGCCATTTTCAAGCAACTCGGCGATAGCACCAGCGCGATGTCCATCGAGGCCACCGCGATCCGGGCAACGGCCCTCGAGGTCGGGGGCCGCCTCGGAGAAGCCGGTCAAGTGACTCGGCAAGTGGTTGCCGCGATGGATCGGAGCGGCCGAGGGGAGCTCATGGCCAAGACGATCTATCTCCACAACCTCGGCATCATTCTCCGGAACCTGGGCCGGACCGCCGGTGCGGAATCGGTACTCCGGGAGGTGACGGTCCGAGCGGCCCAAGCGGACCCGACCGGCCGGCTCCCAAACCAAGCCCTGATCCACTACGCGGCGGCTGCATTGTATCAGGGCCACGCCGACACCGCGCTCAAGTACTTCGGCAAGCTCGAGGGACAGGCGGTGGCTGACTCCACCCTGTACTGGGAGGGACGAGCTCGGTTCGGCATTGCCCTAGCCCAGATCCAACTGGGCAAACTGGAAGAGGGCCGAGCCTCGATGGCCCGATTTGATGCGATCGCAAAGCGACGCAATCTGACCAGTTCCGACGATGAGGTCTATGATCGCGAGGTCCTGGAGGCCCGATTGGCGGCGGTCGAAGGCCATCCAGACCGGGCCCGGACCGGCTACATGAACGCCCTCACAAAAGCGGGGTACTCGGCAGGAAAGAGACGGAGCATCTTTCGGTCGGCCTTGATTGGGGCCGTCATTGGCCACCGGCGACCCCGCGACGGCGCTTTCGATGGCACGGATTACCCGCCAGATCGTCGATCGGGACACCGCCGGAGCCGGATCGAACGCCTACGTCGGAGAAACCTGGTTGCTTGAATCGCGCGCATTAGCCGCCACCGGAGACATGGCCGGCGCCCGGGTGGCCGCGCGGCGGGCCGAAGCCGCCTTGACCGCGGGAGCCGGTGCCACCCACCCGCGCACAGCCGAGGCGACCGCCCTGGTCCAACGGTTAGGCGGCGCCTAACGGTTGCTGGTCAGGGGAGCCGGGCCCCGATCAACGCCACGATCGAATCGCCCGAGTACGGGCAGAATCATCGTTCACCTTTGGTTGTGGCCATGGCTTCGGATAGACTGGTAAGCCCCCGGAGCACCCGGCCGGCCAGCTCCGGATCGGCGACAATGGCCCGAGGACCCCGGTGCCGCGCATCGGCCGGCAACGGCACCTGCGCCTCCGGAAGCACCACAGCCGCCATCGTCGTTAGGGTCTCCCGCAACGCGGCCTGCGCATGCACCGCCATCGCAGACGCATTCAGCAACAAGACCGGCTTGCCGACGATCTCAACGCCGCTGACCAGCCAATCGAGCGCGTTCTTGAGCGAACCCGGCACCCCGTGGGCGTACTCGGGACTCGAAATCACCAAACCCGCGGCCGCCGCCACCTCCCGGCGGAACGCCGTCACGATGGTGGCCGGGTCGGTGCCGTCGAGATCGGGATTGAAGTGGGGTAATTGGCCGAGTCGATCGAACCGAACCAACCGCATCGGAGCCGGCGCAAGTTGCGCCGCCGCGTCGAGCAAAACACCGTTTGAGGAGTCCCGCCGAAGGCTACCGGAGAGGGCCAAGACCCGGCCGGCTTCCGGAACCACCTCGGCTCGGGCTGCGACGTCGAGCCCGGACGGATGATTGAAGAACTTGATGTACCGGATCAGCTCACCACCGAACCCGAGACGTTCGTACACGGCCCGGGCTCGAGTATTTCTCGCGAAGACATGGAGGGTCAAGCTCTCCGCGCCCCCGAGCTGGACCGCTCGCTCGGTTTCTTCGATCAAGCGCTGACCAATCCCCTGGCCCTCGGCATCGGCCCCGACCGCCAAGACTTCCAAATGGGCGCTGGGTTCGTGGCTGATCAACTCCTCCCGGAGCTGGGTCAGGGCGGCCCCAACGATCGCCTGGGCGGTGTTGACGGCCACCAACACCACACACTGGGGAGCTCCGCCGCCGCCCCAGCGCCTGAGTAGCTCGGCATCACCCTGCCAGAGATCTTCCGGGCGGCGTTCGGGTGGAATCGGAAAGGCCGCGAGACGGGGAAACAACGTTAGGATCGCCTCCACGTCGGCGGGGGTCGCGGGGCGGATCAACGCTGTCATTGAATATCAGCTAGGACGGGCGCTTTCGGCCCCCGACGACATTGCGGAGACCTTCGTCCGCGGTAAAACCCTTGCCATTCACCGGTCCGGCCTTGCCTTTGAAGACAAAGGCCGAGTCGCCTCCGAACTGGCGCCGGTCGTTGTCGTAGGTAACTCGAGCGCTTCGGAGGGTATCGCCGCGCGGAGTGACGACCAGAACATCGCCGCGGGCATCGAGGACCCGACTGCCGATCGTGTAGACGGCTCGCTTGGAACTCAGAGTGGCGGCTGGTTGGCCTTCCGCGTCAAAAATGGTCACCCGAATCCGGGCGAACTCCATTCGCTGGGCCTCCTGGAACAGGAACGCGGAGTCCGCGACCACATAGTTCTTCCGCCGGCCGTCGACGGCAAGGTTGGTGGTGACGCCGGTCAGGATTTGGTCGGCGCCCCCCACCGATGGCGTTTCGGTCGGCGCGGCCTGAACCGATGGCTTGCACCCCAACTGGGCCACCAGCAAGGCAGCGGCCCCGACTCCCCCACTCCACAATCGTCCCACGGTCGTTCCTTCAGGCCTCAGGGTTTGACGGGCCGGTCTCGAGCCAAGGAACGATAGTACTCTTCCACCTGTTCACGGAACTGCGGGGGTACCCGGGCGGAGGCGCCTGCGGCAGGCCGCTGCCCGGAGTCGGCGCCGAACTTGCGCCACAATGCGAACTCGAACTCCTTCAAACCTTCGATCAAATCGGTTTCGAGCCGGTCCAAACCGCGAGGATCGCCGAAGGTGCGTTGGTTATCGAGCCCCCGAAACTGGCTCAGGAGCTGGTCGAGATCCCCAGTTTCCTGGCCCATGGCCTTGAGATCGGCACGCAAGGATTCGGCGGCCTGCCTGCGGGCTCGGAACTCACGACTGAACTGACGAGTGCCGTCGTTGGCGGACTGCCCATCGACCGGATTCGGCGTTCCGTTCGGCGCGGCTTGGCCCGGTTGCCCTTTGTCCCCGCCCTGCCCTTGGCCGTCACCTTCACCCTGACGCTGTCCCTGGCCGCGTTGCGCGGCTCGCGCTCGCTCCTTGAGTGACTCGAGCCCGCGAACCAGATCTCGGGTCCGCTCCAGCGCTTTGGCCTGCCGGCCTTCGCCCGATTGCTCCAGTGAGCCGGCGGCTTGGCCCAGCTGTTCAGCGGCGGCACCGAGATTCTCGGTGATCTGTTCTTCAAACGATCGGATGTACTCCGGCGACCCGCGTTGAGCCAGGTTCTTCGAAAAGACCAGCTTGTCCCGAACCCGATTGGTTCTGAGACCCTCGGCGGCCTCCGCCAGTTTCCGGGCGGCCTTGGGCTGTTCGCGAGCGGCTTCGCGGCTCAACCGCTCGGCGTCGGCCTCGAGCCGATCGACATCGCGGGCCAAGCCATCCTTCCGGGTCCCGAGATTTTTCTGCCACTCGGCCCGCTGGCCCGGATCGGACGGCGGATCAGTCGCCTGCCCGGCGGTTTGTTTCTGTCGCTCAGCCAGTTCGCGGGCCCGCTCTTGGAGCCCCCGAATCTCTTGCTGCCGCGATTCCGTGCGGGCTCGGTCGAGAGCCCCGGTCGCGCTTCGAAGTCGCTCCAGCGCTTCATTGCCCCGAGCTGCCCCGCCCTCCGGTTTGGCGCTCGCGGCCCGGCGCATTTCCTCCGCCGCCTCCCGGAGTCGGCGGGCCGCATCGTCCATCCGGCCGTCATTTCGGTCTCGAGCCAACTTTTCGAGCTGGCGCGCGGCCTCTTCGGCTTCGTCAGCCAACTGGCGTTGGCTCTGGCCGCTGCCTCCACCACCGCCACTCTGCGGCTGCCGGTTCCGCATCGCGTCAGCGGCCCGCTGCATCCGTTCATTCTCCTGCTGTTGCCGGTTGGCCAGCCGCCGGAGCCGCTCGGCCGTTTCGTCGAGCTGCTTCTCAGCTTGCTGGCCGTTGTCTCGCTGGACCGACTCGTATTGGTTCTTGAGCTTGTCGGTCTCGAGTTCAAACAGATCCGCCAGATCCTCGGCCTCGCGCTGGGCGCCTGCCCCGCCGCCACCGCCACCTTGGCCTCGTTGGATCTGGACTTCCCGGTAGGCGGCCTCGGCCCGCTGAAGGTGCTGGAGTGCTTTCTGCGCCGGCGTCAGCGCCTCCCTTGGCTTTTGTCGGCCAAGCAATTCTTCGGCTTTTTGAAGCTCGCCCCGCGCCGTATCGAGTGCCGTGGCGATCTGGTCAAAGGTCGAGTCGACTGCCATCAGCTTGCGTTGGCGCATCTGATCGGAGAGCTCGAGCACATCCTCGCGGAGCTGGCCCTCGCCGATCGTGAGCGCGGTGACGTTTTCTCGGAAGGTGGCCTGCTGGCCCGCACTATCCCGCAGCACATTAAAGGTGCCGACCACGATTTGGCGTTGCCGCTCCGAGAGTCCTTCGGCGGTTTGCGGGGCGCCGCCACCACCACCACCACCGCCTTGCTCCCCCTCGCGGTACGTTTTGTCGAACGGCCGAACTTCGAAGAAATAGATATCACTCTTGGCGGCTTGGCCCAGGCCATCAACGGCCTGGGCGAAATAGGCGACCAGATCTCCCGGAACGAGCGACCATTCCTCGAGGAAGAAGGTATGGACGGCCGACACGCTGGTCAGCGCCTTGACGGTGGAATCAGTCAAAGGGATGACCCGCTCGGGCCCGGCGTTGACACTGACATGGAGCGCCAGCCGGCGAACTCCGAAATCATCCGCCGCTTCCATCTGAGCCGCCACTTCTTCGACCGCCGACACCTTGGTATCGCGGCCCGGAGCTGTAAAGCGGACGGTCGGGATGGCATCGTCGAGTGCGTCGACCGTGTACTGCAGTCCGGTCGTCCGGCGCCCGTCAGGAGCGTCGAGATCAATCCGCCAGAACGCGTCGCCGGTGACGCGGAACGAGGCCGAGTAGCCGCCGTCGGATGACGCCGCCATGGGAATCGGCGCTCGGCCTTCCACGACGAGCCACGCCGCTTTGGCGGGACGCGTCAACGTTACCCGAAGCGAGACGTCGCTGCCTTTGAGAACCGCCAGATCTCCAGCCGGCTCGATCGTTTCAGCGGCAAGCCCGGTGTATCGGGGAAACCGGACCGTGGCGCCCGCGGCGGCCACCGCCGGCAAGTCGACCACCGACAAGGTAAAGGCCGGCGACCGGATGCCGGTGGCCTCCACGAAGTACTCGGTCTTCTCCGCCACATCGAAGAGCCGGGTGGTGAACTGGCCGGCCGCCGTGTCGCGACTCATCGGGAGCCGCTGCCATTCGCCGGTAGAATCGGACCGAAAGACCAACTCGGCCGCTTCACTCGTGAATCCGTTCAACACGGCCCGGATGTCGACTCCGCCGCCGCGAGGCACCTCGGCATTCCCGGGTTCAACCCCAACCAGGAAACTCGGGGCCGCCGGCACCGGGCGCCACGGGTTGACCAGAGTCGCCGTGGCGACCCGGAACCAATCGGGACCAAGGAGCAAGAGAGCGGCCGAGCCTAACGTAACGGCCCCGACAACCCCGCCGGCTCGCCGGAGCCGGGCTCGCTCCAGATGCCGGCCGTCCTCAATCCGCGACAACCCCTGGCGAGCGATCGTCACGACCCGGGCAACGAGCCCCGGGGCGGCCGCCCCGGATTCCCCAGCCGTCAAAGCACTCAGCAACGATTGGCGGAGCGCCGGTTCGCGCTCCTCGACGTAAAGTGCCACCTGGTCGTCGGTCGGACGACTCCGTCGCCACCGCCGCCAGAGCACGATGGCGCCGCCCACGAACCCGAGCCCCGCCAGACCGCGGGCCGAGTTGATCAACAGCGGGCGACCCACGGCCAACGGCCAGAACAGGAGCCAGATCGCCAACATCGCCGCGACGGCCACCACCACCGGCACCAGCGCCTCGAGGGCCAGGCGAAAGCGCCACCGTCGCCTAACGTCGCCGAGTGTCGCTCGAATCGATTCATGCTCGGTCACCGGGCACCTCCAGAGGCTGTCGGTCGTCCAAGTCGACCGGAATACCATGACTCAAGACCCATGAGCACCATCGCTATCACCAGCAGAATTACCCACCAGGACTGGGACCGTTCCTGCTCGACCCCCGTCAACGGCGCCACGTTCGGGGCGGCGGTCGAGTCACTCGGCGCCTTGAGCTCGGCCATCACTTCTTTCGGATCGGCTGCGCCCAGATCGGACTCCTCCGCCCGCGGATTCACCGCGAACCGGGTGATCGGGGCCGCGGCGACCACTGAGGCAACCTCATAGACGCCCGGATCGGCCAACGTGAGGGTGGTGGTCCGCGGGTCAACCGATTGGGGGCGGCCCAGATCACCTGGCCTCCTAACGGTCAGCGCTGCGTCGGATACCGGCAGCGTTACCACCTCGCCGGCGGGGTACCACCGCTTGGGGTCCTGGAGCCGGCCGGCGTACCAGACGATTCGCTGGATCAGCGGAAGAAAGATCGGCTGGAGTGGGAAATCCGACCACAACGCGGTGGGAGCCGTACCCAGCACCATGATTCGGCCGGCGCCAAGGGCGCCTTCGACGATGGCCGGAGTCCCATCATCAAATCGAGACAGTACTCTCGCCCCTGAGTCGGCCACCAGCTGGCGGTAGCGATAGAACCTCGCCGCGCCGAAGTCGGTGGAGAGCGCGTCCTTGAACGGTTCGAAGGCCGGGTGGTCGGGATCCATTTGGCCCAACCGTCCGCCGCGGTCCGAGGTTCGATCGATCGTTCTTCCGATCTGGGCCGGCCACCACGGAATCCGGGCCGCCGAGGCCCCGAACCGGGAGCCGGCGAGGACCACGAGGCCACCACCCCGATTGACGAAGGCCTGGAGTTTGGTCAGGCCCGCGCCGCTCGGCGCCACGTCGGAGAGAACAACCACGGCGGCCCGCTCGAGGTCTCGGTCCGTCACCCCGCCGCCGCGCCGGATCGCCAGTTCCAGCACCGGCGCCCGGCTGATCGAGAGGGCGCGCTCCAAATAGAGCGACTCCTCAGAGCCGCCGGCCGGGAGAGCCAGAATGACCGGGACACCGGACGCGCTGGCGAGTGAGAAGCGAAGCGTGTCATCACCCGCCAACCCGTCGGGATCGATCGCTACCGACGCCAGGGCGTCGCCCTCGGCCACGACGACGGGGTCGAAACGGATCGACGCTGTGGTATTGGGCGCGATCTTCGCGGTGGTGCTGGCCACCGGCCGGTTATTCACGACGAGATTGGCCTTGACCACCCGCGCCGTCTCACTCTTCAACCCGATTCTAGCGCTCACAACCAGAGTAGTCCGACGTCCATCGGCCCGGCGATCGATGTCGACGTCCTGGACCCGGGCGTTGGACGGTTGGGGCTCGGCCACGGAGAGGATTCGGAGCGT
>JAYVJS010000047.1:0-7115 GCA_043769075.1 Gemmatimonadota bacterium
GCCGCCAGGTCAATTGGAATGGCAATGTGGCCCACACCCTATCCACCGGCGGGGCGCAATTCGCGACCGCCCTCGGGGTCCAGTTTTCCGATATCCGGCTCAAGACCACCCGGATCACGACGGACAACCTCCTGCCGGGGCAGGGCAACGTCGACCGCGGTACCAATTTCGTCGTGGGAGAGTTCTTGAATCAGTCCAAGAACTTGGCGTTCTACGGCCAGGAAGACGTCAACCTGTTGAGCGATCGACTGACGATTTCCGGCGGCATCCGGGCCGAACGATCGAGCGCGAACGGGGATATCAGCAAGTACTACCTGTTCCCTCGCGCCTCGGCCCGCTACACCTTCAAGGATCTGATCGGCGCCGGCAGTGATCTCAAGTTCCGGGCCGGTTACGGCGAGCTCGGCAACCCGCCGAACTTCGGTAACAAGTTCACAACCTTGGCCACGCCGCAGTACGGCGGTCAGATTGGTCTCGGCAACGGTGGCGTTGCCGGCGACGCGACCATTAAGCCCGAGCGGGTCAAGGAGATCGAGGGCGGCGCCGACCTGAGTTTGTGGAACGGCCGGGCCCAGATCGAGATCACCGCCTACCGGCGGCGGACCACCGACTTGCTGCTGAGCCGGACCCCGGCACCGTCGACGGGTTTCAACAGCCAGATCTTCAACGGGGGTATCATCAGCAACAAGGGCCTTGAAATCCTCGTTGGAGTAACGCCCGTCCAGCGTCGGAGCTTCACCTGGGTCTCGTCGACGAGCCTCACCCTCCACCGCAGCAACGTTGACTCGCTGCCGGTGCCGGGCTTCCGGCCACCCGGGTCGGGCTTCGGCGGCCTGGGCGTGCTCTTCATCGAACAGGGCCAGGCGCTTACCCGAATCTACGGGCCGCGCTACAAAGACGGCATCAGCGGCGCCACCGAGCAAGGCGACCTTGGCGACACCGAGCCCAAGTTCCGGATGGGATTCAACAATAACATCACCTATAAGTCGCTCAATCTTGGGGTGACGGTGGACTGGCAAAACGGTGGTACGGTCACCAATCTGACCCAAGTCCTCCGGGACGACGGGCTCACTGCGGTCGATGCCGCCACCGATGCCTGGAAGAAGCGTTTCATCACCAATTTCGCCACCAACGGTGTGATGAGCGACTACATCGAGTCGGCTTCATTCGTCAAAGTTCGGGAAATCTCGATCAACTACGCGGTGCCGCGGAAGGTGGCCCAGTCACTCGGCATTGGCGCCAAGGACCTCCGGATTGGCGTCGCGGGTCGCGATCTGTTCTGGTGGACCAAATACAGCGGCCTCGATCCAGAGACCGCAAACTTCGGCGCCCAGGCCATCCGGAGCAACGTCGATGTGACGCCCTATCCGCCAAGTCGCAGCATCTTCTTCAACGTCTCGGTGGGGTTCTGAGCCATGACTAAAATCAACTATGGGGCAATGGCGACGGTGGCGGGACTTCTGGCCGCGGCCGGTTGTTCGAGCGACCAGTTCGACATCCAAAACACCAACGCCCCGACCGTCGAAGCGACGACGGGGACGCCGACAAAGCTGACGCTGGCCCGCCTGGCCGTCGGCGTAGCCCAGGGACTTCTGACCGAAATCGGTGGCGAGATCTCCACCTGGGGAGCGTTCGGGCGGGAGGACTACAACTTGCTCGGCAACGATCCTCGGACTACCACCGAGACGATCGCCGGCCCGCTCGATCCGGGCGGCGTAGGCGGTGGCCAGTGGAACGGCAAGTACGCCTCAATCCGAACCATCAATATCTATCTTTCGGCCATCGATAAGGCGGCCGACATGACGGCAACCGAGAAGGCCTCCTCCAAGGGCTATGCCCAGACGCTTCAGGCAATCCTGCTCCACCGCCTGATTCTTCGCAACGGCTCATTGGGCATTCCGGTCGACGTCGCGGCTGGGTTGGATGCGGCTCCCGCACCCTTCCTGACCCAGACGAACACCTACAACAAGATCGTGGCTCTGCTCGACGAGGCCAGGACCAACCTGGCCGCCGGCGGTGGGACGTTTCCCTTTGCGATGCCTCCTGGCTATACGGGCTTCGACACGCCCGCGACGTTTCTCAAATTCAACCGCGGATATTACGCCAAGGTCCAGAATCACCGGGCCACCTTCGCCGGCGGCGGCGCGGCGGCGTATCAGGCCGCCGTCACGGCCTTGGCCCAGTCGTTCGTTGACCCGGCCGGGAGCTTGACCGGAGGCGTGTACTACGCCTACTCGAGCGCGTCCGGCGAGCCCTCCAATCCGGTGACCGAACCGCTCAGTGCGGTCCGGTTCTACATCCACCACTCGATTGCCAGCGCGGCCCAGCTCAAGGGGAATGGGCAGAAAGACGATCGGGTTGCCGCCAAGACCGCCGAGGTGGCGCCCCGGACCCAGAACAACTTGACCGAGACCCTCAAGCCGATCATCTACAACAAGCCCGGCTCGTTAGACCCCGATCTCGACGCGGACGTTCCGTTGCTTAAGAACGAGGAGCTGATCCTCCTCCGCGCCGAAGCCCGGTGGTTCACGGGCGACAAGGCCAACGCCTTGGCGGATATCGACGCGATTCGGGCCCGATCGGGTGGTCTGCCGGCGACCTCGCTCACCGCCACGAGTTCGGATGCCGCTTTTGTCACCGAACTGATGTACAACCGGCGGTACTCGCTTCTGTTTGAGCAGGGCACCAGTTGGCACGATAGTCGGCGGTTTGGCCGGACGGCTGATTTGCCTGTGGATCGGCCCGGCGACAAGATCTTCTCGTTCATGCCGGTCACCGCTGGTGAGTGCGACGCTCGTGGGTTGCAGGTCCCGTGTACCCCGCCGACTAGCTGAGCATTGCGGTCAGGAAGCCAGAAAAAATGGGGGTCCGGGAAGCCGGACCCCTTTTTACACGGGGGCTGACACTTCAGTCACTCTATTGCTTGTCCCCCTGCACGCCGCCGGTGCAGTGCGCTCGGCCCTCGGCACTGGTAGCCGAGGGCCGAGTGCCTAGTCGCAATGATTTTTGGATTTCGTGCTCCGTCCCGCCGACGTCTGTTGATATTGATGCTTCGGGCTTGGTGGTGCTAGCATGTGGGCACCCCAGGGATCGGCTGGGCGTCCGAATGCTTGTTCGATTGGGCGCTCGAGAGGTCTGTTATCGGTCAGAAAATCGCCACTGGATGCACGACCTTATTGATTCAGTTGGCCGCGTGTTTCACTCTCACGTCGCCCAGCGCCTTGTCGGGATACTGGCGCCCCCGGGCTCCCCCTTTGAACAAGGGCGCCTCGCCTGTTTTCTTGGGGATGCCCTGCGCCCTGGGGCCACTTCTCGCCATCTGGCTGCGACTGTGGGTTGGTCGCGGCGACACTTGGCCCGCATCGCACGAAAAGTCGGGTTGCCTTTCCCCAGGGTCATTGTCGTGTTTGACCGGCTGCTTGCCGCTGCCCACCTACTCGATGCTACGAACCTGCCGATCGAACGGATCGCGATTGACGCCGGCTTCTCCAGCGGAACAAGCCTATCCAACGCCACACATCGCTACATCGGATCGACTCCGTCGCGGCTCCGCAGTGACGGAGCCACGACGACAGTGCTCTCAGCTCTGGACCAGCTGTGTTGGGGTGTTGCTTGTGACGATAGGTACGGGTCTCGGGGTGGGGCAGCCAGCGTGGGGTTCTTCCCGGCCGGCCGCCGCTGGGCCGCGAGGGAAGCAGCCTACAAAGAAGCCTCAAGCGGCTCCTAGTGCCGAGCAGTTACGATTTGCTGGATTTCGTGCTCGAGTCCACCAACCTCCGATGCCATTGATTCACCCTCTTGGACCCAGGCCTCTACCGGCCTCGGGTCCTTGAGCCCTGCCAGGTTGGTCCGCACGTTGAGCCAGGCTCCCAAAACGGCTGACCGGGCACAGAGGGCGCCGACCCCGGCGTCGGAGGCTGAGGCAGGGTTGCCGTCTTGAGCCATGGCTTTAAGGAGCGGGAAGGCGGCGTAGGCGGCTTTCATGACCCGGTAGGGGACTTCGATGGCTCCGCGGTTGGCCTCGTCCAGGGCGGCGGCCCGGGCGGCCTGCTCGTCGGGCGTCGCTTTGGGCATGCCCAGCGCCGCCATGACCCGGTTGAATGCTTGGGTGTCCTCATCGACCAATCGGAGCAGCTCGTCCTTAAGCGCTTGGCCCCGGACCGCCCAGGCCGAAAACTCCTCCCACCGAGCGTCCCAGCCCCGTTTGTGAGACGACAGATTGGCCACCATGGTCCCGAGCCCGGCACCGAGCGCACCCAACAGCGCCGCAACCGACCCTCCTCCCGGGGCGACGGACTCACTCGCTGTTTCATCGACGAAGCCGGTGACGGTTCGGTCAACCAACAACTTCGGCGTTCCGGCCCGAAGCCGGTATTCAATGATCCGCTCCTCGGGTTTGAAGGCTCCCAATTCGTCGAGTCCCAGCGACTTAATGGCGATGTGGATCAGGTCGCGCTCCGACACCCCCAAAGACCGCTGCTGTTTGCGGAGAAAATGACGACCGGCGGCGAGCATCGTCTCAAGGGGGACCAATCCGATCAGTTCGGAGCCGGTCACCCGAATCCCCCGGGCCTGGGCCTTGTGGCAGACCTCGTCGAAGGCCTCGTGCAGTGGGGTTACCGAAAGGTCGGTCAGATTCATCGACACCTGGGTTACCCCATATTCGGCGATGAACCAACCAATCGCTTTGACGGCTTTCAGCGTCCCAGGGAGGCCCGGGCGTCCCACCTCCCTGACGTCGAACGCGATCGCGTTGGCCCGCCGAGTCGACGTGGTGTTCAGATTGATGTTGTACGCCACTAAGAAGTCACGGGCCCCGATGACCGTGGCCCCCGTTTGTGCGTTGAACTCGGCCGGTCCGAAGTCGGGCCGCCAGGCCGGGTCCTGGATCTTCTTGAAGAAGCCCTCGTACTCACCGGCCCGGATCGTCGCCAAATTCTTCCGGGCCTGATTGGCCTGGGCGTGCTCGTAAAGGTAGACCGGAATCTTGAGCTCGGTGCCGACCCGCCGAGCCAAATCGGTGGCGTACCGGGCGGTTTCCTCCCTCGAGATGCCCGAGATCGGGATCAAGGGACAGACGTCGGTGGCCCCCATCCTTGGATGCTCGCCGGCGTGGCGCCGCATGTCGATCAGTTGGCCGGCCAATTTGATGGCCCGGAAGGCGGCTTCGACCACCCGGTCAGGCGCCCCGGCCAGGGTAACGACGGTCCGATTGGTCGACTTGCCCGGATCGACGTGGAGCAGGGAAACCCCTTCGACCCGCTCGATTTCGTCGGTCAGTTGCCGGATCAGGCCTAAGTCTCGGCCCTCGCTGAAATTCGGAACACATTCGATCAGTTGACGCATAGGCCGTTGGGTGGCTTGTTTCCCTAATCTACTCGGAGACCAGGTCATGACGAACCATAGCGATCCCGGCTTTGACCGCCGCTCATTTTTGGCGTTTTGCTCCATGGCCGGGGTCGGTCACCCGGTCTTCGCTGAGGCCCTTTGGCGGAAGGCCGAGGCCGAACGGCAGGCGGCCCCGGCGTCCCAAGGCCAGGGCCTGACCGTCACGAAAGACATGGTCAGCGCCGCCAGTGCTCTGATCGGGCTCGAGTTCTCGGACGCCGAGAAAGACGAATTGGTCCAGACACTGGGGGCGACGATGGCATTGGTCGTCCAATCGCGCACTGTACCGCTGCCGAACTCCGTTGGCCCCGCAATCCGGTTCGATCCGGAATTGCCCGGGAAAGCTGTCAAGTCAACGATCAAGCTCCGGGTGGCCGACGACAAGCGGCGGCGCCGATCGGTGGTACGCCCTCCGACCGACCCTGAGTTGGCCTTCCTCACCGCCGCGGAACTTGGGGAGCTGATCCGGGACCGAAAGGTCACCGCAACTGAATTGACCCAACTCTATCTCGGCCGGCTCAAGCAGCACGGACCGACGCTGCAGTGCGTCGTGAGCTTGACGGAAGACCGGGCCATCAGCCAGGCCCGTCAGGCCGATGACGAAATCAAGGCGGGGCGATACCGAGGTCCGCTCCACGGAATTCCTTGGGGCGCCAAGGACCTTTTCTCCGTGCCGGGCTACCCCACCACCTGGGGCACCGGGCCATACCGGGACCAAGTCCTCGGCGACACCGCCACCGTGGTCGAGCGACTCGACCGGGCCGGTGCGATTCTGGTCGCCAAGCTGAGCTTGGGCGAGTTGGCGATGGGCGACGTCTGGTTCGGCGGAACGACCAAGAACCCGTGGAAAATCGATCAGGGTGCCAGTGGATCGTCGGCCGGCCCCGGCTCGGCGACCGCCGCCGGATTGGTCGGGTTCAGCGTCGGCACCGAAACGTTAGGGTCGATCGTGTCGCCCTCGGATCGAAACGGCGTGGCTGGCCTCCGTCCGACCTACGGGCGGGTCAGTCGTCACGGGGCCATGGCGCTCTCGTGGACCATGGATAAAACAGGCCCCATGTGCCGGTCGGCCGAGGACTGCGGCCTGGTGCTCGAGGCTATTCATGGCGCCGACGGAAAGGACCCCAGTGCCGTGGACCGGCCGTACGGTTGGAGTCCGGACCGGAAAATCGCCGGCCTGCGGATCGGCTTCCTCAAATCGGCATTCGAGGCCGAGCATCCGACCAAGAAATGGGATGACCAAGCACTCCTCGCGTTGCGAGCCTTGGGCGTCGACCTTATTCCAGTCGAGTTTGCCACTGAGATTCCGGTGGCGTCCCTTCGGATCATCCTGCAAGCTGAGTCCGCGGCGGCCTTTGACGACCTGACCCGGTCCAATCGAGATGAGTTGATGACCCGGCAGGGCAAAGGAACCTGGCCGAGCAACTTTCGGGCATCCCGGTTCATTCCGGCGGTCGAGTATCTCAACGCCAATCGAGCCCGGACCTTGTTGATGCGCGACATGGACCGATTTATGGACCGCCTCGATGCCCTTGTGATGCCGAGCTTCGGGGGGAATATGCTGATGGTCACCAATCTGACCGGTCATCCCTCGTTGACGGTGCCGAACGGCTGGCGGGACGATGGAACCCCGGTGAGCATTTCCATCGTCGGCAAGCTGTTCGGGGAGGCGGACGTCTTGGCGGTGGGCAAGGCCTATCAGGACGCGACCGGCTTTCACCGGAAGC
>JAYVJS010000048.1:0-5825 GCA_043769075.1 Gemmatimonadota bacterium
CCGGATGTACCAAGGTACCACCGGCCGACACGGGCTTCGTAGCGAAGTGGACCCAAACCCACTACGCCCTTGCCCGGGCCGAGCGGCTCTCGCCGCCGGTGGCGGCCCGGGTCAGTGCCTACGCCGCCATCGCCCTCTATGAGGGGTGGGCGGCCACCAGCGATTCGCTCCGAAGCCTCGTCGGCCAGCTCAATGGTTTCGACAGCGTGCCCGTGGCGCCAAAAGGCGATCGGCTCGACCCGGCCCTGGTGGCTCTCGAGGCCCAAACGGTGGTGCTTCGGGAAATGTATCGGGGCGGATTCGGCTCGACCGACGTGACGATCACCGCCCTTCATGATTCGCTGGTGGGGGTTCGAGTCGAGGCGGGAGAGGCGGACCCGATCGTCCAGCGGTCGCTCGCACAGGGAAAGGCCATTGGGTTGGCGGTGCTGGCTTGGGCCGCTCGGGATGGGTTCGCGGAGCGAAGCCTGGTGTATACGCCGCGCGGCGCCCGGGACGGGTGGGTACCGACCGCCACCGCGGCCCAGTTCCGGTCCCAGAATCTCTCCGGCCAAAGCGATATCGTGTTACTCGACAATCCGACCGGCAAAGCGCAGGGTGGCGCTCTCACGGGGGAGCGCTCGCTCGCGGTCAACCGCCCGAAAACTGGACGGTCACCCAACGCTCCGGGGATCAATCCGTCGGTGGCCCTTGAACCCGGTTTTGGGGCGCTCCGGCCGTTCGCCTCGACCGGGGCCGAATCCTGCCCGGCGCCCGCTCCGCTTCCGTTCTCAACCGCGCCCGGGTCGCCTTTTGGCCTTCAGGCCCGCGAGATCTACGACATCGGCCGCAATCTGACCGATCGGCAACGGAAGATTGCCTATTTCTGGGCTGACAATTCGGGGGAGTCGGGCACTCCCGCGGGTCATTGGATGAGCGTCGTTGCCGGATTAGCCGACCAATGGCACTTATCCCCGGAACGCACGGTTGAGGCGTACACTCTGACGGCCATCGCGGTCGCCGATGCGTTTATCGGATCCTGGCGCGAGAAGTACCGGACTGACTTGCTCCGGCCGGTGACCTATATCCAGCGCTACATCGACCCCAAGTGGCAGACCCTCCTTAACACGCCGCCCTTTCCGACCTACACCTCGGGCCATTCGACCCAATCGGCCGCGGCGGCGGAGGTGCTGAGCGCGCTCTTCGGTGAGAATCGGCCCTACGATGATGCGACCCATGTCACCCTCGGTCATCCGGTGAAGCGGCTGGCCTCGTTCCGCGCGGCCGCCGAGGAGGCAGGGCTCTCCCGATTCTACGGTGGGATCCATTATCGGATGGACCATGATGGCGGCAAGGCGCAGGGCGTCTGTATCGGCCGGGGTGTGCTCGCCCGAATCAAGACTCGGCGTTAGGGTGATGTGATGAAACGGTGGCATGGCGCGTTGGCGGCGGCCGGTTGCCTGCTTGGGTGCCGGGTCCCGGAACCGGGGCCCTGGCACGATGCGGCCGGCTATCGGTGGCGGGACTTGGCGCCGCCGCGGGGCGGCTCGGCGGGATTCACCAGTCAGCGGCCGGGGCGAACCGGGGTCGAGTTTCGCAACGATGTGTCGGAGACGAAGGCGTTTGCCAACCGCCATTTCGTTCAGGGAGCCGGGGTGGCCATCGCCGATGTCGATGGAGACGGCCGGGCCGACGTCTATCTCGCTCGTGCCGACGGGCCGAACGCGCTCTATCGAAATCTCGGCAACTGGAAATTTGAAAACATCGCGGCCGCGGCGGGGGTCGAACTGGCCGACCGGGCCTCAACCGGTGCGGTGTTTGCCGATGTCGACGGTGACGGTGACCAGGATTTGATCGTGACCGCCATGGCTGGGCGGAATTCGCTTTTCCTCAACGACAGCCGGGGCCGGTTTTCCGACGCGACGGCTGGGAGCGGATTCGTGCCGGAGTCGCGTGGCAGCACCACGGCCACTCTCGCCGACGTCGACGGCGACGGTGATCTCGATCTCTACGTCGCCAATTACAAATCGATCACGATGCTCGATTCGTTGCCGCCCCAGGAGCGGGCGTTCGATCAGCTCGTCAAGCGGATCGAGGGCCGGTTTGAGATCGTGCCGTCGCGCCGCGACAATTACCGGGTCGTGCTCCGGGATGACATTCGGGCGGTGAGCGTCGTCCAGCGGGCCGATCCCGATTGGTTCTATCTCAACGACGGCGCCGGTCATTTTGCCCGGGAAACATTGACGGCCAACCCTCGGTTCCTGGGCGAAGACGGCCGGCCCCTCGATCGCGAGCCCGATGACTTCGGGCTGGCGGCCAGGTTCTTCGACGCCAACGGGGATGGCGCCCCCGACCTCTATGTGGCCAATGACTTTGAGGACCCGGACCAGTTTTGGATCAACGACGGCACCGGGCGCTTCCGGCTGATCGACCGGACCGCGATCCGGCAAACCAGCAATTCCGGAATGGCGGTCGACGTCTCCGATGTTGATCGGGACGGTGACGTCGACCTCTTTGAAGTCGACATGCTGGCCAACGACACCCATCGTCGAAAAACCGAAACCCCAACTCACACCCCAATTCCCAAGGTGCTGGGCGACTACCACGAGCGGGGGCAATGGCAACGCAACGTGCTCCAGGCCAATTGGGGTGACGGCACCTTTGCCGAGGTCGGGACGATGGCGGGGGTGGCCGCGTCCGGCTGGTCGTGGTCGGCACTCTTCCTCGATGTGGATCTCGATGGGTTCGAGGACCTTCTGATTGGGAACGGCCATCGCTGGGACCTGATGGATGCCGATGTGCAGGAACGCCTCAAGAGCATGGTAAGCGGATTCGACTGGCGGGAGGAACGGAAGTTCTATCCGAGGCTGGCCCTTCCGAACGTGGCGTTTCGGAATCGGGGCGGACTCCGCTTCGAGGATGCCAGCGCGGCGTGGCGGTTCGGCGTGGAGGCGGACATCTCGCACGGCATGGCCGCCGCCGATCTCGACGCCGATGGTGATCTCGATGTCGTGATCAACCGGCTCGACGCGCCGGCACTGATGCTGCGGAACGACGCCTCGGCCGGCCGAGTCTTAGTCCGGCTTAAGGGTAAGACCCCGAACGGGGCGGGCGTAGGCGCGATCGTTCGGGTTCACGGCCCGGCCGGAGTCGATCAAACCAAGGAGATCGCGGCCGGCGGATTGTATCTCTCGAGCTCGGAGCCGGCGGCGATGTTCGCGGCGACGGGGGACAGCCTGACCATCGAGGTCCGGTGGCGGAGCGGAGCCGTGAGCACGGTGGCGGCGGTGCGGGGCGGGCGCGAGTATGTGATTTCGGAACCGGCGGCCGGGCTCGGCTTGGGCCGCCCGCCATCGGTGGCGGTGGTCTCACTGTTCGAGGATGTCTCGGACAGGCTTCGGCATACCCAGGTCGAGGCCCCGTTCCAGGATTTTGCCCGCCAATCGCTGCTTCCCGACCAGTTGAGCCAGCTGGGTCCCGGGGTGAGTTGGATCGACCTCGATGCCGACGGTGATGACGACCTGGTGGTAGGGGCAGGAGCCGGGGGCCGGCTGGCGGCGTTCCGAAACACGGCCGGCACCTTTGCCCCGTTGCCGGGCCTCCCGGCGGACAGCTTCGATCTAACCCAGATCGTCGCCGGCCCGGGGGTCGGGGTGTTGGTCGGGCAGTCGAGCTACCAGGCCGAGACCCCCGGGGCGGCGTTAGGCGCGGCCCAGGTGCTTCGCTGGGCGCCGGGGCGGCGGCCCGAGGTCGCGGTGGGGGGCGATACGACCAGCGCCGGTCCGCTCGCCCTGGCCGATGTCGACGGCGATGGCGACCTCGATCTCTTCGTGGGCGGGCGGGTGGCTCCGGGCGTCTATCCGCTGGCCGGGAATAGCCGGCTGTTCCGAAACGAAGCCGGCCGGTTCGTGGTTGACGAGAGCAACCGGGCCGTGCTCCGGTCGATTGGCATGGTGTCGTCGGCGTTGTTCTCGGATCTCGATGCTGATGGCGATCCCGATCTGGTGGTGGCCCTCGAGTGGGGGCCGCTCACGGTGTTAGAAAATGAGGCCGGCCGCTTCGTCGACCGGACGGCGGCGTGGGGGCTCGACCGGTTTACCGGCCGGTGGAACGGCCTCGCGACGGGCGACTTCGACGGCGACGGCCGGATCGATCTGGTCGGCACCAATTGGGGCCGCAACGTGATGGCCCGTCCGGACTCGGCGCGGCCCCTGTACCTGTACTATGGGGCCTGGGGAGGCGAGGGCGGGCTATCGATGACCTTGGCTCAGTACGATCCCCGGGTCAAGGCGGTGGCGCCGCTGATCACGCTGTCGCGGCTGACCGCGGCGGTCCCCGACCAACGGCGGCGGACGCCGACCTTCGCGGGGTACGCCGACGCCACCCTCCAGCAAGCGTTAGGCGATGGTCTGGCCCGCGGGGGTCGATGGGTGGCCGAGACGTTCGACCACATGGTGTGGCTGAATCGGGGCCGGGCGTTTGAGCCCCACTCGCTCCCGGTCGAGGCGCAAATGGCGCCGGCGTTCGGGGTCGCGGTGGCCGATTTCGACGGGAATGGAACCGAGGATGTCTTTCTGGCCCAGAATTTTTCCGAGACCAACATTGGGGCGCCCCGGCTCGATGCCGGCCGCGGCCTGGTCTTGCTCGGGAACGGTCAGGGCGGCTTTGCCGCGATGGGCGGCCGCGAATCGGGGGTCAGGTTGCCGGCCGACCAGCGAGGGGTTGCCGTCGCCGACTTCGACGGCGATGGCCGGGCTGACGTGGTGGTGGGCCAAAACGGGGCCGCGACGGTGTTGTTCCGGAACACCACAGCCCGGCCCGGGCTTCGGGTTCGGTTTGCCGCCGGGCTCCGGCCGGCGGTGCTCCGGTTGATCTATCCGAACGGTTTGGGAGCGGCGCGCGAGGTCCGGCTCGGGGGCGGGTACTGGTCGCAAGACGGGGCGCCGGTGTTGGGCAGCGCCGCAGACCCGTTGGGGCTCTGGGTCCGCTGGACGGCCAAGGATTCGGTTCGGGTGCCGCTCCGTCCGGGTCAGCGATCGGTGACGGTGGCCGCTACGGTGTTGCCCGGGTCCAAATAACTACAACGCCGCAGCCCGCCCCCGAGCCGGCGAACTCGGCCGGGACTTCGCCATCACCCCGATAGATCTCGATGCCCTGGACGTCGTTAATGGGCGTGTTGGTGGCGAATGACCGCGCCAGCTGGCCGTCGACATAGTAGGCGGGGCCGCAACCCGGAGCGGCTCGAGCCATCTTAATCGCGCAATCGAGGACATCGCAGTAAACCTTGACCCCCTTCACGGTCCGAAGTGCGTCGCCCATGTTCATGTAGCCGCGGGCGGAGATTTCATCCCGGCCGATAAAGTGGCCGACCCCGCGGTCCCGGCGCCGTTCGAACTCGACGAACCGCGGGAGGGTCTTGGAGTTGCGGGATTCGACCTCGAGGTCGGGCATTTGCTCTCCGGTAAACTCGAGTTCGAAAGTCTTTTCGAGAGTTTTGCCCGCTTCGAATTTGAGAAACCCGGTGAAGGGTTTGTAGCCAACGGCACGAATCAGGATCCGGCGGTCGCCCGGCTCGATGCCGCTCAGGACGAAGCGGGCCTGACTGGAAACTTTGGCGTCGGCCTTGACGCCATCGAGCTGGATCACGGCGGTCGGCAGCACTTCGCCGGTCCGGGCGTCGTAGATCTTGCCGATCAGCTGCGCCTTGTCCTGGGCGGCGGCAGCGCCTGACCACAACGCAATGCTCAACAAGGAGCCCACCAAGGTCTTGGTCATCCGTTCCCAGGGGTTAGGGTCGTAACTAATGTAGGTCCCTTGCGCTTTCTCCGCTCGAACGAGAAATTGGG
>JAYVJS010000049.1:0-22785 GCA_043769075.1 Gemmatimonadota bacterium
CGGCCCGCCGGCATCCGAAATCTCGCCCTGGATTCTGGCGCTCCCATTGGGGCTGTAGTCTTTGATGGGAAGGGCACTGGTCACGGATATGGCCGCCACGCCCGGCAGGGACCCCAGTTGCCGAAGCAACTCATCGAAGAATGCCACGTGGCGTTCCGGAGCAAGGTACGCCGACCCCTCGCCCGTCGGGACCGTCACCTCGACATAGGCCCGCTGGTCGATGGAGTAGCCCAACGGCTGGTCGAGCATCTTGGTCAGGCTCTTGAAGAGGAGCCCAGCCCCGACCAACAGGACGAATGTGGCGGCAACCTCAGTGCCCAAGAGGATCTGCATCAGCCGGCCGGGGCCGACCACCCGAGTGGTTTCCCGTCGGGCGGTGCCTTGTTCGACGGCCCGGGCCACCCAGAGGGCGGGTACGAAGCCAGCGCCGAATCCGATGATCAGGACAGCGGCCAGGGCCGCGCCGATCAGCACTCCGTCGATGGGCAGGGCATGAACGAACGGCAGAAACGCACCGAGCCCAGCGGCCAGGGCGCCGCGACCGGCATACCACAAGCCCAGGCCTACCGCCGCTCCGATCGCGGTAATGACCATGCTCTCCGCCACGAAGCGGCGGGCCAGGTCGGCCCGGCCGGCGCCGAGCGTCATGGTCATGGCGACTTCCCCGCGGCGCTTGGCCGCCCGGGCGAGGAATAGCGTCATCAGGTTGAGGCTCGCGATCAGCAATAGGATCGCGACGGCGGCCTGAAGCAGCCGAAGCACTTGGGCGGATTCGCCGAGCAGCGTCGTCCGCAGCGGTGTCACGGAGGCCCCATCCGCGTGGTACTTAGTCGGCGTTTCGGCGGCGACCAGTCGGCGGGTCAAGAGGGTGAGCGACCGGGTGGCGCCCTCGGAAGTGATCCCCGGCTTAAGACGACCAATCACCCCCCAGTTGTGGCCGGTGCGATTCGGATTCTCCATTGACGGCTCGGCCGGGACCCACAGCCTCGCTCCGACGGGAAAGTCGAGGGCGGCCGGCATAATACCGACCACCGGAACCGGCGCGCCATCGACCCGGAGTGAGGACCCAATGACGGCGGTGTCGGCGCCGAAATGACTGCGCCAATAGCGCTCGGACAACACGACCGCGGGCGCCCCACCAAGCCGGGCCTCGGCCTCGGTGAACCACCGACCGGCAATCGGCGCCACCCCCATTGCTGCAGCGAACGACGCCGACACGGCCGCCGCTCTGACGCCGAGGGGCCGTTCCCCAGCGACGACCGTCAACTCAAGGTCCCGGTAGGCCGACAGGTGGGCCACGTCGTTGGCTTCGCGCTGCCAGTCGAGCAGGTTCTGGCTCGCCACACGCATTCGGCCACCGGCTTGCGTTTCCATGACCGTGACGATCCGGTCGGCGTCACCGTAGGGGAGCCGCTGAATGAAGGCCGCGTTGACGATACTGAACACCGCGACGTTGGCGCCGAGCCCGAGGGCGGTCAGCGCGATCGCGGCGAGGGAAATCCAGGGATCGCGGCGAAGGCCCCGGAACGCGCGCCGAAACTCCGTGAGCCAGCGGTCCATGACTTCTCCTCGGCGGGCGGTTTGGTCACCGGACCGCCCAATCGCTTTGAGGGTTCGTTCAATCCGCGGGCGGTCGCCGAACCGGACTTCGATTTGCCTAGCTGCGTCGGCGGGGTCAACGCCTCCTGCGATCAGCTCGTCGATGGCGAGGAGTCGATGGAAGTCGAGTTCGTCGCCGATGTCGGCTTCCATCCGACTCCGGCCGGTCGAGAGCCGAAAGATCCGGCGAATCGGGTCGAGCAACGGACTAGACCTTGGCCGCAGCCATGATTTTGGCCACCGCCGAGACATACCGCCGCCAATCGCCATCTTGGGCTTTGAGATGCTCGCGACCAGCCGCCGTGAGACGGTAGTACTTGGCCCGCCGGCTATGCTCGGTCACGGCCCACTCAGACACCAGCCAGCCTTTCCGTTCCATCCGGTGGAGGGCCGGGTAGAGGGCCCCTTCCTCGACGGCCAGAGCCTGGTCGGTCGTTTTTTGAATCCACCGCGAGATCTCGAACCCATGCATCGGGCCCCAGGTCACGGTCTTGAGGATGAGAAAATCCAGGGTGCCCTGCACCAGCTCGACCGGTTTCGGCATAACGTCCTCCTCCCTAAATATCTTAGCCTAAGTCTTTTAGGTCAAGAGGCAAAGAAAACTCCGCTATTCCCAGTGACGGGGCGCGCCGGTGAGTTCGTCGAGCAAGCCCGCATAGCTCTCATACCGGCCGGGGTCCACGGCACCGGCCGCGACCGCCGCGCGAACGGCACAACTGGGTTCAATCAGGTGGCGGCAATCCGGAAACTTGCAGAGATCAATCAGGTTCCGAAACTCCGGAAAGCAGCGGGCCAACTCCCGTGGCTCGATCCCAGCAAGACCCACGTCGCTATAACCTGGGGTGTCGACCAAGAAGCCACCCGCATCGAGGGCGACCATGACGGCACTTACCGTCGTGTTCTTCCCCCGTTCGATTTTCGGGGAGATTTCCTGCGTGGGCAGCTTGAGGCCAGGCTGGATCCGGTTGAGGAGGCTGGATTTGCCAACCCCCGACGGACCGGTGAGCAGGGTGACTCGGCCCCGAAGTTCCAAGCCGAGTGCTTCGACGCCTTCGCCGGTCCGAATGCTTGCCGGCCAGACTTGGTAGCCCGCTTTGCGGAACCGGTGGCTGAGATCGGCGTGACTGGCGAGGTCGATCTTGGTGATGACCAGGCCGGTTGGAATGTCGTTGGCTTCGGCAATGGCGAGGAGCCGGTCAATGAGACTGAGGATCGGCTTGGGTTGGGTTGCGGCGGTGAGGACGAGCACCCGATCGAGGTTCGCCGCGATCGTTCGCGATGAGCGGCCGTCGACGCTCCGGCGCTCGAGGACGTTCCGCCGGGGTTCTGTTCCAGTAATCCCGCCGGCCTCGAGCAGTACTTGATCGCCCACGACTACCCGGCGCTTGTCCTCATGTTTGAGCTTTCCGCGGAGGGCCGCAACGATCTCTCCGGCCGGTGTGGCGACCCGATAGGTCGAGCCGGTTCGTTGCAGGACCAAACCCTTATCGCGGGCTACCATCCCTCCGGCCGATCAAGAATGGCTTGGTCGAGGGCGGCCTTGACGTCAAAGAGGGACAACGCGCCCAACCGCCGTTCGGCATCGGCCGGATCGCGGCCCCAGGCGAGGTGCTCGGTTTCGACGTGACCGACGGGATTGTGTCCGGTTGGGTCCCAGCGGATGAACAGCAAGGCGGCACCAAAGAGCCCCCGGTGGTCCGCCTCGTCGGCGATATACGGGGCACAGGAATAGGCATGGCCGTCGCGGCCTTCGAAGGCCGCGGCTCGCTCGTGCTTCGCCATGTATCCGCCTAACGTAAACTCCTCTGGAACCACCATAATCCTCCCGAAGCCGCCTCAAAGTACCCCGAACAACCTCGTTAGGCTAGACGCGGGCAGCCAATCGCTTGGGGATGGTCAGGAGTGCCTCGCATCCCTTGCGATCGGTTCGATTGCGAAGCACCAAATGCCCCCCATGGGCTTCGGCCACCTGCCGGCTGAACACCAGGCCGATCCCCGATCCACTGGGCTTCGTGGTGTAAAACGGGACGAACAGGTTGGTCGTCGACGCCAGACCGGGGCCTTCATCGCGGACGCGTAGCTCGATGGCGTCACCGTGGTCGGACCAGCTTACCTCGACCCCCCCTCCGGTTTCGAGCGCCGCTTCGACGGCATTCTTGAGGAGGTTGATCAACACCTGATCGAGTTGGTCCCCGTCAGCCTGAATGACCAGTTCAGGGCCGGCCACGACCCGGATGGCGAGGCGCTGTTCCAGATGGACTCCCCGGGCCACCCAGGCCGCCAAGTTCACGGGTCCTGGAGTGGGCGGCGGCAGCTTGGCTAGCCGGGCGTACGAGGCCATGAATCGGTTGAGCGAGTCCGCCCGGGCGGCCACCACGTCGAGCCCGCTCTTGAGGTCTTCCTCATAGTCGCTGGGCCTCGGGACCCGGCCGAGTAGCTGAATCAACGTTCCGGCCACTGATTTGATCGGGGCGAGGGAATTGTTGATCTCGTGACTCAGCACCCGGACCAGCCGCTGCCAGGTCTGCCGCTCTTCGGATCTGAGCACTCGGCTAATATCGGCCAACACGACGAGTTGGAGCGGGAGACCGCCTTGGCGGAACTGGCGGCGGCGCATTTCCCAACGGGCACTGCCGGTGCCGGGGAGGGTCAGGTCCATGATCCTGGGAGTGTCCCCTGTCAGGCACACCTCGAGGCCGAGGTAGCTCGCGGTGCGGCCCAGCAGCCGTTCGATCGGCTGCCCCAGCAGTCGCTCCCCGGCTTTGTTGGCGACCCGGAGGACCCCATCCGGATCGAACGCAAAGACCGCGACGTCGATCTCCTCCATCAGACGCTTGAGCAGGGCATCGGCTTCGAGGGCCCCGAGCCGCTGTTCTTTGAGGGAAAGGCTGAGCGCGTTGAGCTCTCGGCGGACGGCGCCGAGGACATCCGCCCCTTCCTCCTCGCGAGCCCGAATCGTGAAATGCCCTTCGCGGAGGCCCGCGAGGATGTTGGCGATGACTTGGAGGGGGCGCATGACCCGGACTTGGGCCGCCCGGGCGGCGATCAGCCAGACCAGGACTACGCCGCCCCAGAGCGTGCCCTTGAAGAGGCCGGTTCCGGTCGTGTTCCAGAGTAACACCGCGGAAACCACGACCGCCGGCAAGCCGGCCACCAGCGCCAGCAAAAAGATCCGCTGATCGTGCGCGAAGCGACGCACTCAGGAGGCCGAAATGCCGTACCGCTGGAGCCGCCGGTAGAGGGCCGACCGACTGACACCTAACGCTTTGGCGGCCAGGCTCACATTCCCGTCGAATCGAGCGAGGGCCTCGCGAATGGCGTCCCGTTCCATGTCATCGAGGCTTCGGGGTCCGGCTGGCACGGGGTCGCCCGGCCGGCCGGGGCGATGGAGGGCAAGGTCCCATGATTCCAGCTGCTGGCCCTGGGAGAGGAGTACGGCCCGCTCGATGGCGTGATCCAGCTCCCGGACGTTGCCGGGCCATTCGTACCCCCGGAGCGACTGGATCGCGTCCTCGGAGAACCCGGACCGAGGGCGTTGATACCGCTCGGCGTACCGGGCCAAGAAGTATCGGGCGAGGGGCAGAATATCGTCGCGCCGCTCGCGGAGCCGGGGCAAGTGGATTTCGATGGTATTGAGCCGGAACAGCAGGTCCTCGCGAAACCGACCCGTGGCCACTTCGGTCTTGAGGTTGGCGTTGGTTGCCGCGATCACTCGAACGTTCACTTTGCGCGTCTGGGAGCTCCCGACCCGTTCCAGTTCCCCGGTCTGGAGCACCCGGAGCAGCCGGGCCTGCTGGCTCAGGCCGATGTTGGCAATTTCATCGAGGAAGAGGGTCCCAGCGTTGGCCATTTCGAACCGGCCCATCCGATCGGACTTGGCATCGGTAAAGGCTCCTTTGACATGCCCAAAGAGCTCGCTTTCGAACACGCCTTCCGGAAGACCACCGGCATTGACGATGACCAGCGGCTTCTCCTTGCGGTTCGAGGCGGCGTGAAGCCACCGGGCCACTACCTCTTTCCCGGTGCCGTGCTCACCCGTGATGAGGACGTTCGCATCGCTTGGCGCGATCCGTTCCATCACCTGGAGGATCGGCCGCATCACCGGCGATTCGGCGATCAGCTCCGGCATCCCATCACGACGGAGGAGCCGGTTCTCTTGTTCGAGCCGGTTGGCCGATCGAAGCGCCCGGGCCAACTCGATTTGGGTTTTGAGGGTGGTCAGGAGCCGAGCATTGTCCCACGGCTTTTCGATGAAGTCCCGGGCACCGATCCGCATGGCCTCCACCGCCTTATCGACGCTGCCCCACGCGGTCATCACGATCACCGGGAGAGTATGATCGAGCGCTCGGATCCGAGAGAGGAGGTCGAGTCCTTCTCGGCCCGAGGTGGTGTCGCGGGTGTAGTTCAAGTCAACCAACGCCGCGTCGACCTCATGCCGTTCGAGCTGAGCCATCACCCCTTCGGGTACGTGGGCCGTCAGCGTCTTGAAGCCCTCGGCCTTGAGGAGAAGGCGCAGGGCCTCGACCACATCGGGCTGGTCATCGGCGATCAGGACGGTAGGGGCGTCGGTCACCGGACGTGCTCTTCGCCCACGACCCAGCCGTCCTTCAGCTGGACGATCCGATTCCCGTACAAGGCATTGTCGCGAGAGTGGGTGACCTGAATGACCGTGGTGCCTTCTTGATTGAGGCGGGTGAACAACTCCATGATCTCGCGCGCTTGATCGGAATGGAGGTTGCCAGTCGGCTCGTCGGCGAGAATCAGCCTCGGCTTGGCCACCACCGCGCGAGCCACCCCGACGAGCTGTTGTTGCCCGCCCGACAACTGGCTCGGAAACAAATCCTTCTTGCCGACGATCTGGAACCGGTCAAGAATGTCGGCCACCATCGATTGCCGGTCACCCCGACTGTAGTCTCGATAGGTGAGTGGTGTTTCGATATTCTCGTATACGGTCAGGCTGTCGATCAAGTGATACTGTTGAAAGACGAAGCCGATGTACTGCTTGTTGATTTCAGCCCGATGCTTGGGCTTCAACGCGTGGACCGGCTCATCAAGGAACCAGAATTCCCCGCCCCAGGTCGCGTCCAACATGCCGAGGATACCGAGCAGGGTCGACTTGCCCGCACCGGACGGCCCCATGATGGTCACGAACTCGCCTTGGCGAATCTCGAGATTCACCTGGCGGAGTACGTAGGTCTTCGTGGGCCCCGTCTGGAACGTCTTCTCTACGTTGGCAAGCCGAATCATGAGTGCTTTCGAGGTCAGGGAACGTCGGGTGAAAAGTACTACCTACTCGGCTTTGAGCGTGACAACCGGGTCGACCCGGGCCGCCCGCCGGGCGGGTACCGCGGCCGCGGCCAATACGACCGTGGCCAGAATACCAACCACAGCGATGAAGGTGACCGGATCGGCCGGCTCGACCCCGAAGAGTTGAGACCGGAGGCCGACCCCGACGGCCAGGCCGAGGCCACCCCCAACCACGACGCCGACGGCCAGGAGCTTGGCGGCTTGGCCCGCGACCATTCGAACGACATTCGCCGTCCCGGCACCAAGGGCCATCCGAACCCCGATTTCCCGAGTCCGTTGACTCACGGCAAAGCTGAGAACGCCATACAGGCCAATGGCCGCCAGCGCCAGGGCAATGGCGCCCAGAAAGGCCAAGATGCTGGCCCCCATCGATTGGACGAAGAGGCCGCCCGCCATGCTCTCAACCATGGTCCGGGGATCGAGCAACGGGAGATTGGGATCGATCGATTGGAGGACGGCACGCACGGGTTCGATCACCGATCGCGGCGCGACATCGGTCCGGACAATGAAAAAGACACTGGCGGAAAAACTCTGGGTCGCCGCGAAGTACATGTACGGATCCGGGGTTTCGCCGGGCCGTTCCTTCACGACGTTGCCAACGAGACCAACCACCGTCCAGTCTCGCCCCTGCGCCCGCACCCGAGCACCAATGGGATCCCGATTGGGAAGATACCGATTCGCGAAGGCCTCGTTGACCACCATTGACGGCGGGGTGTCCGACCGGTCCTGGGTGGTGATTCCGCGGCCGGCTTTGATCGGAACCCCCATCGCCTCGAAGAATCCTTGGCCGACTCGGCCATAGGTAATCGAGCTGTTCTCGGTGGGTCCGAACTGATACCCTTCCGGCTCGGCGCTGGTCGAGCTGTTGTTGCCAATCATCATCGGCAGGTCATCGGTCGTCGAGGCGGACGTGACGCCGGGAACGGCCCGGATCTTCTCCAGCGCTCGCTCGAGCAGCGGCCTCGCCGCCGAATCGGCGTATCCGGCGAGCCGGAAGTCGGTCCCGGCCACCATCACTTGCTCCGGGTTGCGGAAGCCCGGATCGGCGGCCCGAGCCGCGTTGAGGCTCCGGAAGAACAGACCGGCCGACACCAGGGCAATCAGCGACAGCGCGACCTGGGCGACGACCAAGCCGTTCCGGAGCAATGAACGGGCGGCGCCGGCCGGCTGGCCGGCCTTGAGCGAATCCGCCAGGGACGGCCGCGATGCCCGAATCGCCGGGAGAACACCAACGACCAGGGCGGTGCCGAGCGTGATCAAACTCGCCATCCCGACCACCCGAAAATTGATCTCACTCGACAGGTTGACCGGAAAGGGCAGGTCGGGCATGACGGCAGCCAAGAGACCCCGGCCCCAGAAAGCCAGCAGGACACCCAACGCCCCTCCCACGATCGCCAAAACCAGGCTTTCCGTCATCAGGTGGGTGATGACCTGACCTCGATTCGCCCCCAGCGCAATCCGGACCCCAAGTTCGCGGTTCCGCTGAATGGCACGAACCAGCAACAGGTTGGTGACGTTGGCGCAGGCGATCAACAGGATGATGCCCGCCAGCCCGAACAAGGTGAGGAACAGGGGCTTCACGAACTGACCGGCGCCGGTGTCCGAGAGTTTCCTCACCCCCGCGAGAGTGGGCGTCCGCTCGCCAGCGGCCTGAGCTATTTGGCGACTTGCCAGGTCCATGGCGGCGCGGGCCTGCTCAACCGTCGAGCCGTCCTTGACCCGGGCCACCGATTCGAGCCACTGCCAATCGTCGCTGGTTAGGCGGGTGTTGCCGGGATCGAGCACCGCCATCGTCGTGACGGGTACCCAGACGTCCAGGGCGACTCCCGTCATTGCACCGCCGAACTTCGGGGGCGTAACGCCGACGATCGTGAAGCCCTGGCCATTGATCAGGACCTGCCGACCGACCGTCGCGGGATTTCGCTGAAAAATTCGGTCCCAGAGGCGATCGGAGATCACGGCGACCTGAGCGGCGGTCCGTTCGTCGTCGGGGGTCAGCGGCCGGCCGGAGGCCGTTCGAACTCCAAGCACGTCGAAGTAGTTGCCGGACACCACGTTGCTCCAGACCCGTTCGGGTCCGAACTGGTCAAAGCGGAGCGAGAACTGCTCGGAAGAAAAGACCGCGAGACCCCCGACGACGCCCCCAACCGCGTCACGCCATCGCTTGAACCGAGGGTAGGCAACGCTCCATTCAGCACCACCGGGTCCTTTGGTAAAGACCGAGACCAATTGGCTCGAAGACGGAACCCCCGGCAATGGATTGAGGAGGAATGAATCGATCCAACTGAAAGCCGTGGTGGTGGCCCCAACGCCGAGCCCCAAGGACAGCACGACGACGGCGACAAACCCGGGAACTTTGGCGAGACCGCGCAACGTTTGATTTAACGCATTCATCGAGACGCCTCACTCGCCTTTGAGAGCATCAATGGGATCAATCCGAGCCGCCCGCCAGGCTGGGACGACGCATGCCGCGACGGCTACGGTCACCAGTAAGACGCCGATCACCGCGAAAGTGACCGGATCGGCCGGGCTCACACCCAGGAGCATGCCGCTCAAGAGGCGGCCGGCTCCAATCGCGACGACTACCCCAATGACGGCGCCGGCCAAGGTGACCTTGAGTCCGTCCCTCACTACCAACGCGGCCACCCGCCCGGTGGCGGCACCCAGCGCGACCCGGATCCCAATCTCCCGGCGGCGCTGGTTCACGAGGTACGACATGACGCCGTAGATCCCGACGGCGGCCAAGAGCAAAGCCACGATTCCGAAGACCGTGAGGGTCTTCGATCCGATTTCCTGGCCGATCGTCGATTGCTGCATCTGCTGGCGCATCGTTCGGGGATCGAGCATCGGCAGGTTGAGGTTCACCGTCTTGAATTGCGCCCGGAGGCCGGCCATCAGCGCCGTTGGATCACCGGTTGCCCGGACATGGAGGGTGGGGTTGGCATCGTAGCTCTGGGCAAATGCCAGATAGACCAACGGAAACGGCTCAGCCGTTAGGCCGCGGTACTTGCCGTCGGGTACCAGGCCGACAACGGTATACTCGACCGGACCCCGGCGGAGCCGGCGGCCGATCGGGCTCTGACCCCGCCAAAACCGGCGGACGAAGGCCTCGTTGACCACCACCGAATTGGCCGCCTTGCGGTCATCTTGCCGATTCAGGCTCCGGCCGGCCAGCGGGCGAATCCCCATCGTCTCGAAGTAACCGTCGGTCACCCGCGAATACACGAGCGACATATCCTCTTTGGGGGCGGGCTGGTACCCTTCGACCTCGAAGTCCTGGGAGCTGCAACAGGCCCAGCCCAAGGGCACGAACGTGGCGGCGGCGGCATTGACGACGCCAGGAATGGACCGGACCCGGTCGAGCAGCCGTCCGATCGTTTCCGACCCGGTACTGTCGTTGAGCCCCGCGATCGTTAGGTCGGTATCGACGAGAAGAAGCGACCCCGAATCACGAAAGCCAGGATCGATCGTTCGGGATCGATCGATGGCCCGGAGAAAGAGGCCGGCACAGGCAAGGGAGACGACCGCGAGGGCCATTTGCCCCGCCACCAAAGCCCACCGACCGGCCGATCGAGCTCGCCGCACCGTGGGGACATCCTTGAGGACCGACACCAGGTCGGGCCGCGAGGCCTGGAGCGCGGGCCAGAGGCCAAACAGGGCAACCGTGATGACGGCGGTGACGAACCCGAACAGCACCACCCGGGTATTCATCTCGTAGGCCATCGCGATCGGGTACGGGACCGGCGGCATCAGCCCCGCTAGTCCGGTACGCCCCAGATACGCCAACCAGAGGCCGAGCACCCCGCCGGCGGCCGCCAAGAGGGCACTTTCCGTCAGCAGCTGGCGGACCAAGCGGAGCCGGCTCGCGCCAAGGGCCAGACGAACTCCGATCTCCTTTTGACGACCGGTGGCCCGAGCCAGCAATAGGTTGGCGACATTGGCGCAGGCGATCAGCAGCACGAGGCCGGTCACAACCATTAGGGCCGCAAACACCGGCTTCATGATGGACGGAGCCCCCTGGCCGTCAAGCGGCTTGACGGAGGCCGTGTTGAGGGCGTCCGGATAGATCGCATCGAGTTCACGACCGACTCGCTTCATGTCGGCGGACGCGTCGGCGATCGAAACACCGGGCTTCAGTCGACCGACGACATCGAGGAAGTACCACCGGCGCACTTTCAACCGGTCCTCGCCCACGGTGGTCGGAAAGGTCGTGATGAGAGCGTAGAGATCGAGGTTCAAGCCGACGTAGCCGCCCCCGAACGTGGGAGGCATGACCCCGACCACCTCGAACTGCTGTCCATTGACAATGATCGGCCGGCCGATCACGCTCTGATCGGCGCGGAACCGGCGGGTCCAATATTCATAGCCGAGTACGGCGACCGGCGCGGCGCGGCCTTCTTCATCGGGCTGGAAGGTCCGCCCGTAGAGTGCTCGAGTACCTAACACGTCGAAGTAGTTCCCGCCAACCATCCCGGTCCAGGCCCGCTCGGCCCCTTCCCCGGCAAGCTCCCTGACCCCGACGGCCTGCAACGTCATGACGGAGAGGCCATCGAAGGCCCGGTTCCGTTCTCCCCAATCCCGGGCGGTCAGGTAGGAGACCCCGTCGTCGACCCCTCCAGGGCCCGCGGTTCGGATGAACGTCAGGCGGTCGGCGTCGGGCACCAACGGCAGCGGCCGATGAATGAACCGGTCGGTCCACAGATAGACGGTCGACAAGGCCCCGATCCCCAGTCCGAGCGACAGCACCGCAACCACCACCAACGCCGGAGTCCGGAGAAAAGACCGGACGGCGACTCGCAGGTCCATCAGAAGCGCTGACATGCTTTGGTTACCCTTATGTGGTTATTCCGCCCGGAGGGCGGTGACGGGATCAACCCGGGTGGCCCGGCGAGCCGGAATCAAACTGGCGGCTGCCGCCACCGCAGCCAGCACCGCCGGCCCAGCCAAAAAAGCCACCGGATCGTACGGACTGACACCATAGAGCCAGGTGGCGAGCGCGCGACTGGCCAACGCCGAAAGGCCGAGGCCGACGCCGAGCCCGATGGCGGCGAGGGCCATTCCCTCCCGGAGCACCATCCGCCTGACCGCACTCGGCGGAGCCCCTAGCGCAATTCGAATTCCGAGCTCGCGGGTCCGGGCCACGACCCCCTGGGCGATGATGCCATACAAACCGATCGCGGCGATTGCGAGGCCCGCCGCCCCGAGAACCGTCAGCAGCATCGCCGCCAGGCGGGCCGGAAACAGCGCGGTCCCGACTTGGTCGGAGAGAACCCCGGTCGACATCACCGGCATCGAACCGTCCAGTGTTTTGAGGGTGCTCCGCATGGTGGCGGAAAGGGTCGCCGGGTTTCCCGTGGTCCGGGCGATGACGACAATCGGGGAGTCGAAGCTCTGGTACAGCGGGAAGAAGATCTGCGGGGTCGGCTTCTCGCCGACCGTCATGACTTTGATGTTCTTGACGACCCCGACGACTTCTCGCCAGACTGTCGGCGCCCTACCTGAGATCCGGCGTCCGAGCGGATTCCGGCCAGGCCAGAGTAGCTCGGCGGCCGCTTCATTCACCACGACGACTTGGGGCTGGTCGGCCTGGTCGTGGTCGGAAAACTCCCGGCCGGCCGCCAGCGTGGCGCCGATCGTCCTGAAGTAGTCGCTCGCGACCTGGGCCCGCTGGATTTCCGGGTAATGCCCCCCCGTTGGTTCAGCGCCCTCCGCGACGACCACATTGGTGTTGACATTGAGATTGAGCGGGGGGCGAGTCGTGGCCGTCACCGCCACCACGCCGGGCAGTGCCCGGAGCCGCTCGATCAGCTGCCGGATGAAGGCCTGCGACCGTGGCCCGTCAAAGCCCTGCTGCTGCGGATCGAACATCAAGGTGGCCGCGCCGGCCGGCGCAAACCCCATGTCCACCGCCGCCGCACCCTGAAGCCCCCGGAGCGACAAGGCCGATCCGACCAACAGGACCACCGATACGGCGAGTTGGACCGCCACCAACCCCGAGCGAAGCCGAGACCTGGCCGCGCTGCCCCGGCTGCCTTCCCTGAGATCGGCGTGAAGATCGGGCCGCGACGCCCTGAGGGCGGGGACCAAACCAAAGACGACGCCGGTACCGATCGCCACCAGCCCGGTAAACAGCAAAACGTGCCAGTCGATCACCACGTCGAGACTCAATGGGATTCCGATCGGGGGCTGGAATCGGACCAGGACGCTGGCGAGCCAGGCGCAGATCAAGAGACCCACGAGCCCGCCCCCGATCGACAGCACCATGCTCTCCGCCAACAGCTGACGGACGACCTGGCCTCGACTGGCGCCTAACGCCATTCGGACCGCGATCTCTCGCCGGCGGCCGGCGGCCCGGGTCAAGAATAGGGTCGCCAGATTCGCGCAGGCAATCAGCAAGACCAATCCCGGAACCACCAGGAGCCCCAGCGACACGCCCGCCACCGCTCCGTCGACCGCCGGGTTGAGGGTGACCTTCGAGGTCGGCACCACGACGAAGGTCTGTCCGTCGTTCGACTCGGGATAGACCTTGGCCAGTGCGGCGGCCACCGCGGTGAGGTTGGAGGCCGCCTGTTCCGGCGTGACCCCCGGCTTGAGTCGAGCCCGCATGAAACTGTTGTGATTCCCTCGGGCCTCGAGGAAGGTCGAACCCGGAAACACACGGGGTGTCGCGGCCGCTGGAACGAACACTTCGGCAATCAGCCCGCGGACCATCCCACGGAACTCCGGCGGCGCCACCCCCAAGACTTGGAAGGGCGAGCCGTTGAGCCGGACCGTGGTGCCGATGACCCGTGGATCGGCGCCGAATTCCCGGGTCCAGAATCCATGGCTCAACACAACAACGGCCGGCGCGCCGGCCACATCGTGCTCCTTCGGATCAAAGGCCCGCCCGATCGCGACCGGGACTTGAAGGACCGAGAAGTAGTTCCCGCTGACCACCTCGGCCCAAACCGACTTGGTCTGATCACCGCGGGAAAACCCAAGAGTCTGAAGCTGGTACAACGCGACCCCCGAGAACACGGAGTTCTGGTCCCGAACGTCGCGGTAGTTGGGGTAGGACGTGGTCGAGTACCGGAAACCCGGACTGGTCTCGTAGACGTCGACCAAGGTTGCCGGATCGGCATACCCCGGCGGCCGAAAGAGAATCGAATTGACGATGCTGAACAGGGCGCCATTGACCCCAATGCCGAGGGCCAGCGTCAACAACGCCACTACGCTGAAGGCCGGTGACGAAAGCAGTTGCCGAATGGCATAGCGGATATCGTTCATCTCGGCCTCCAGGGCTTCAGCGTAGGACTAGGCCTTTTGCATCGACTCTTCTTCCACAACCTTGCCGTCGAAGAGCCGAATTTCACGATCGGCCCACTTGGCATAACGAGGATCGTGGGTGACGATGATGATGGTGGCTCCACCCTGGTGCAACTCGCGGAGCAGTTCCATGACCGCCTCGCCGTTGGACGAGTCGAGGTTCCCGGTCGGTTCGTCGGCCAGAAGGATCGCGGGGTCGCCGGCGACGGCTCGGGCCACGGCCACTCGCTGTTGTTGACCACCCGAGAGCTGAGACGGGTAGTGCTTGATCCGGTGGGCCATCCCGACTCGTTCGAGCGCTTGAGTCACTCGAGTGTTTCGCTCGGCCGACGGCATTCCCCGATAGGTGAGCGGCAGCTCGACATTCTCGTAGACCGTCAGATCGCCGATCAGGTTGAAGGCCTGGAAGATGAACCCGATCTGGCGGTTCCGAACCCGAGCCCGTTCCGAGGGCGTCAACGACTCGACCGAGTGACCGGCCAGCGTGTACTTCCCGCTGCTCGGGGTGTCGAGCAAGCCGAGGATCGAGAGCAGCGTGGTCTTGCCGCAACCCGAGGGGCCCGAGATCGAGACGAACTCGCCCTTGGCCACCGTCAGATGGATGTCGGCGAGCGCGTGGGTCTCGAGCTCGTCGGTCATGAACACCTTCTTGATGCTTTCCAGACTGATCAGCGTTTCACCAGGCGCGGTCATATGGACTCCAAGGGGTTATTTGATACGAACACGGTCAACGTTGTCCCACTGCGACATATCCGACATGATGATCACGTCGCCGGGATTCAACCCTTCGACGATTTCGACTCGACTCACCGAGGTCCGGCCGAACTTGACCTGGACCCGCTCGGCGTGACTGCCGCCTTCGACCAGCTTGAACACCGTGCCGGGGCTGTTCTGCTGCGCGATGGTCGGCCGGCCGACATGGAGGACGCTCTTGAGGCGTTCTAACTCAATTACGCCATCGACGCTCAAGTCCGGACGCGAGCCCGCCGGCGGCGCCCCATCGAGAATGACGTCGACGGTGACGGTGCCGTTGATGGAAGCCGGGTCAATCCGAATGATACGTCCAGGGGCCAAACCGTTGCGGGTGTCGATGGTGGCCTTCTGGCCGATCGCCAGATCCTTGGCCTGAGTCTCCGGAATCCGAAGCACGGCCTTGAGCCGGATCGGCAGCGGCACCACCTTGGCCAGCGTCGCACCCGGCAGGGCATACTGGCCCGCCTGGAGGGGCACTTCCTGGAGGATCCCCCGGGTTCCAGCCCGGACTACCATCGATCCCGCCAGTCCATGTTGGAAGGTGGCAATCGAATTGAGCCGATCGATCTGTTCTCCCTGAACCTTGATCTGATCGGCGATGGTGTTCGACAGGACCTCGAGTCGCCTTTCCTCGAGCTTCATCCGCTCGCCCAACGCGGCCGCCTTGTCCTCGGCCTGTTGCTGGTCAAGTGGCACGATGAGGTTCTTTTTCAACAGCTCGGCCCCAGCCTCGGCGCGGCGCTTTGCGTCGGCCCACTCTTGGTGCATTTGCGCCACCACGGACGCCTGGTTGAGCCGATTGCTCTCGAGGCTCGTCTTGAGCTGGACCAAGGCCGCTTGGGCGTCGGTCAGCTGGCGATCGGCGTTGAGGGTCTGGATCTGGACGTCAGGATTGGTCAACTCCATGAGGATCGTTTCCGGATCGACTGTCACACCAGCCAAGTGGTGGATCTTCTCAATCCGGCCGGGGGTGACGGCGGTGATCCACCGGATATCCTCCGGCACCAAGGTGCCCGGCCCTCGGACTTCCCGAAGCATCTCCCCACGAACGACCGAGTCGAAGTAGATCGTCCCCCGCTCAACGGTTGGCGAGGCGGGCTTGAGGCGAGCCAGCGCTACCGAGACCACCACCAAGGCGGCGACACCGACCACGCCGGCAATGATTTTTTTCTTGCTTCGAGGCTGATCGCGTACGATATCCATCGGGCCCTCCAGAATCCAAAAAACGGTTGCTCAAGGCAGCTCTACTAGGGAACAAACGTGCCCAAGGCACTGCGTGCTAAAGCATTGCCTTAAAATGACTTAGACTATCACTATCCGATCGAGTGTCCGGAAATGGGACGATTGAGTCCCGTCGCTGGGAACCCCAGGCTCCTCCGGACCGAACCCGGCCTCAATGGCCCTAAAGTCCCCCAGTGGCAAACCGATGCTCCTAATCCGGGTGATCGATCCACCAACCAGAACCCCTATCGCTACCAGAATGCTTGTTTCATTCGAGACCACGGTGTTCACACTCTGGGCCGGCGTGGGAGCCGGGGCTTCTTGGCATTTTCTTGGGAAAATCCAATCCCGGCCCCTGACGCGGATGATCCCGATCGTCTTGGTGGTGGCGGTGATCGGTGCTGCGTGGACCTTGGTCGACCGGGCCGACCAGAACGCCCGAAATGCATTCAAGCAAGGTCACGCGGTATTGACCCAGACTTACGCCAAAGAAACCCAGGTGATCGGGCTCCCCGGGCCGGCGGATTCACAAAGTGGGGCGATCGCGGCGGCCCAGCAACGATGGCTTGACGCTAATTCAGATGTCCGGCGGCTCTACGTCTTTCACCAACCGACTCCAAACCACTTCGCCGTGGTTACCGAAACCCATGCCCCCGGCGTGACTCCCCGGACTCATGCCCCACAAACCGCGGCAGCCACTCTGGCTTGGGGTGGCGCCGCGCAGTCTGAGGACGGGCCGGAAACGGACCGAGGCGGAACTTGGATCAGCAGCTACTATCCGATTCGCGACGCGGACGGGGCGGTCGTGGGCGTCTTGGGAGTCGACGCGGCGGCCGACGACTGGTCTGCGACGATTCGGCGGGCACGGCGAACGGTGCTCGGCTATTTCACCTTGGTCCTGGCGATGGTGTTCGGGGGTGTCGGGCTGGCGGTGGCTCAGCACCGTCATCACGAACAGCTTCGGAAGTCCGAGGCCCGAATCGCCGCGATCTCCGAGAGCAGTCCGATCGGCCTCCTTACCAGGGATCTGCATGGTCGAGTGACCTATGCGAATCAGGCCTCGAGCGCCATCATGGGACTTGCCCCGGGCGACATGCTCGGCCGCGGGTACGAAGCGGCGATCCACCCAGACGCGCGGGGAGCCTTCGCGGCGGATCAAGCAGCTACCAGCGTGGGAGAACCGTTTGATCGGGTCATCCCGCTGGGCCCCGGCCCGGACTTGAATCGGTGGATCAGAGTCCGTGCTGAACCGATGCGTTTCGACAACCAAATCGTCGGCTACGTCGGCAGTATTCAGGACGTCACGGAAGAACGCCGGGCGCAGCAGAGCCTCTCCCAGGCCGCACACCGGCTTCAGGCAATCTTCGACGCCACCGCCGAGGGCATCGTCGTTGCGGACTGCACTGGTGCGATCGAATCGATGAATCCGGCGGCCCTCCGGATCTTCGGCTACGAGGCCGATGAATTGTTTGGTCGGCCGATCAGCACCATCCTGCCGAACATGGGGCCCGACTCGCCGGGGGAGGAGCTCGGGTACCTGGCTTCGTTGGCCCAGCGAGGCGAGTCGCTCGGCCACCGGCGTGACCGATCCTTGGTCCCGATTGACTTGGCGGTCTCCTCGATGGAACTCGGCGGGATCCGGACCTTTATCGCCACCGTGAGCAATATTTCCTTACGCAAAGAGGCGGAGAACGAACGAATCGGATACCTCGCCGAGTTGGAAACGGCGAAGGCGTCCGTCGAGCAATCCGCGGCGGATCTGGCCCGGTCAATGGACGAGATCGCCGAGGCTCGGGAACGGGCCGAGGGAGCCACTCGGGCCAAGAGCGACTTCCTGGCGACAATGAGTCACGAAATCCGGACCCCGATGAACGGGGTCATCGGGATGATCGGCCTCCTGCTGGAGACTCAGCTCAACGCCGAGCAGCGAGAGTACGCGACCACGGTGAAGTCTTCGGCGGAATCGCTGTTGACGATCATTAACGACATCCTCGACTTCTCGAAGATCGAAGCCGGTCGCCTGACGTTCGAACCCCTCCCGTTCGATCTCAGAACGGCGGTCGAGGAAACGGTCGACCTGATGATGGCGCGGGCCACCGAGAAGGGCCTTCGATTGGCGGCCCGGTTCGCCCCGGGCACCCCTCGGTATCTGATTGGTGACGTCGGCCGGGTCCGGCAAATCCTGCTCAACTATACCGGGAACTCGATCAAATTCACCGGCGAAGGACATGTCCTGATCGAGGTGTCGTGCGAGGAACAGACCACGACCCACGCCCGTCTCCGCCTCGCGATCTCGGACACCGGGATCGGCATCCCACCAGAGCAACAGGATCGACTCTTTCGGAAATTTTCCCAAGCCGACGCGTCGACCACCCGCAAGTACGGAGGCACCGGCCTGGGCTTGGCGATCTGCAAGCAGCTCGCGGAACTGATGGGTGGCGAGGTCGGCCTGATCAGCGCGGTAGGCCAAGGGTCCACCTTCTGGGCCACGGTTCTTCTCGAACTGGATCCAGCCGCATCCTCCCAGCCAGCCCACCCGACGTTGGCGGGGGTTCGGACCCTCTATCTCGACGCCAATCCGCTCCACCGACTGATCCTCGCAGAGCAATGCGCCGAGTGGGGCATGCGGATCGGCGTGGCCGATACCGCCGCAAAGGCCCTTGATCAGGTGGCCCGGGCGGTCGCCGCGGCCGACCCCTTCCGCCTGGTTTTGGTCGATCAAGCGGTAACCGATCCCTCCGCCGCCGAATTCGCGGCCCGGGTCATGGCGATCCAGCCGGGCGCACCGAGGCCGGCCCTCTTGCTGTTGTCCGACGGCGGAACCCGAGGCAAGGCAGGCGAATACGAGGCTGCGGGCTTCGCCGGCTACCTCTCACGGCCGGTCCGGTCCGCGACCCTGGCCCAAACCTTCGAATCGTTGTTGGCCCCCCGATGCGAACTACCAACCGCCGGGAAGCCCGCCACCGATACTAAGGCCCCGGCGGCGACGGTCGGGCTTCGACTCGTGCTCCTGGTGGATGACAACGTCGTCAACCAGAAGGTCGGTGCAAAAATGCTGGAAAAGATGGGTTGTCGAGTCGACGTCGCGAGCAACGGAGTCGAGGCTGTGGACGCCTGGGCCCGAGTCCCGTACGAGATCGTGTTCATGGACTGTCAAATGCCCGAAATGGACGGCTACGAAGCCACCGGGGAGATCCGCCGCCGCGAAGGACCGGGTGTCCGAACTCCGATCGTCGCCTTGACCGCCAACGCCATGCAGGGTGACCGGGAAAAATGCCTGGAAGCCGGCATGGACGACTACCTCTCAAAACCGATCAAACCCGATGACCTCCGGGCAGCCCTTGCCCGCTGGCCTCAGCTGGCGGCCACCCCAGCCGAATAGACTCTTGCGTTTCGGGATAGCGGGCGTCATACCTTGACGGCGTGACCCTCCCCGATTTCCTGCCCGGTCTGCTCAGCGATGCCCTCTGGCAGGCCCTCGTGGCCAGCTCACCCTACCATTTGGCCCTGGTGTCAAATGACGGCCGGATCTTTTTTTACAATCGGGGCGGGGGAAGTTCGCTCGACCCGAACGAAACGATTGGGCGGCTAGTCTCCGAGATGGCCCCGGAGAGCGCCGAGGTGATGGTGGCGGCCATCGACCGAGCATTGATGGAGGGGGAGAGCCAACGACTGGAGGCCCCATCCAGTTTCGAAGGCAAAACTCGCTGGATGGACTTGCTCATCACGCCGATCCGGGGGCCGGCCCGAGAGGCCATCGGGGCCGTGATCGTCGGGCATGACATTACCGAAGCCAAGCAGGCCGCGATCGAGCTTCGGATGAGCATCAATGCGCTTCATCGGTTGGTCGAACAGCAGGAACAGGTTTCGGCCGACCTTCATGACGGCATCCTCCAATCGCTGTACGGGGTCGGGCTCCGATTGGAAGCGGCCAGGGCTTCGTCCCAAAACGGCGTCGCGGCGATGGAGCCACATCTCTTACGGGCCGTGGGCCATCTCAATGAGACGATGGCTGAGATTCGGCGGTTCATTTCCGTCGACCGGCCGGTCGCATTGCCCCCAAATTGGGAGGAAGCGCTGGCCGGAACGCTGCGGGGGCTGGAGGTCGAGGGCGGCCCCGCGCTGATTTTGGAAGTCGATCGGCAGGCGGCGGCCAGGGTCCCAACAGAATTTCGGAGCGACCTGATGTTTATCGCCCGGGAGGCGGTCAGTAACGCGATGCGTCACTCCGGGGCCAAACAAGTGGCCGTCAAGTTGGCCAACGAAGCGTTGGGGGTTCGTCTTGAGATCATCGACAACGGGCGGGGCTTCATACCCGAACGATTTGAGACCGGATTCGGCCTGTTAACTATGGTCCGTCGGGCCGGCCAGATCGGAGCGGTCCTCGTTCGGGAATCGGCCGAAGACCAAGGAACTACGGTTCGGCTTGAACTCCAAGTGTCGAGTAGACCGGAAACTTGATGAGCATTCGGATCCTTTTAGTAGACGACAGCGAGGTTGTCCGGGTTGGCCTGGCGGCTGTTCTAGCGCCGGACCCGGCACTTGAAATCGTCGGCCAAGCCGCGACGTCGGGCGAAGCCGTGACCCTTGCCGAACGGCTGCGGCCCGATTTGGTCATTCTCGACGTCCGAATACCCGAAGAGGGCGGCATTGAAGCTGGACGCCGAATCCTTGAAGTCTTGCCCAATACGAGGCTGCTGTTTCTGAGTGCGTTCGCCGATGACGAGTTGGTCCGTGCCGCCATCCTGGTTGGCGCCAACGGCTACCTCCTCAAGGAGATCGACGCCAAATCGCTGGTCGGGTCAATCAAGCGCGTGGCCGGCGGCGAATCGATCCTCGACCCCGGTCTTCGGAGCGGCGTTCTCGATTGGGTCCTGCGGAGCGTACCCCCGGCCGCAACGGCCGGTCGGCCTGCCCTAACCCCCCAGGAGCAGCGAATCGTGGCGTTAGTGGCGGAAGGGAAGACCAACAAAGAAATCGCCGCCACCATGGAGCTCTCTCCCAAGACGGTCAAGAACTACCTCCACAACGTCTTTGAGAAGCTGGGGATTCAACGGCGCTCGCAGGCGGCGGCCATCCACGCCAAGAAACAACTGAGCAGTTAACCGCCCGGGTAGAAACTGCCTCCCTGGCGGGCCATCTCAACCAAGGCCGCGGCCGGCGCAAATCTGTCGCCGTGAACTCCCGCCAATGCCTCGAGCGTCCCCACCACCGCCGCCGCGCCCAACCCGTCGATCATCCGGAGCGGCCCACCCAGGAAGGGCGGAAATCCAATCCCGAAGATCGCGCCGATGTCGCCGTCACGGGGGGAGCGAACAACCCCCTCAGCCGCGGCCCGAGCCGCTTCGTTGAGAAGCGGATAAATCAGTCGTCGCTCGACCTCAGCCGGGTTGACCGATGCCAGCGGCTTGACGCCGAGGAGTTGGTAGACTGCCGGATCGGGGTCGGTCTTGTGCCCGTCATGGTAGAGGTAGAACCCCAACCCGACCTTGCGGCCGAGCCGATTGGATCCGACCATCTTGGAGATCGCGTCTACCGGAGCCAAGCGCTCGCCAAACGCCTCCCGCATGACGATCCCACCTTTGGCAGCGACATCGATCCCCACCTCATCGAGAAGGGCAATGGGACCGACCGGCATCCCGAACTTGACCATGGTCCGGTCGATGACGTCGATCGGGACACCCTCGGCCACCAGATGGCCGGCTTCGACGAAGTACGGCGCCAGAATCCGATTGACCCAAAACCCCGGCCGATCGGCGACGACGATGACGGTCTTGCCGAGCTGTCTTCCGAAGCGAACGGCCGTCGCGATTGCATCGGGGCTCGTATGAGCAGTCGGAATGATCTCGAGCAGCGGCATCCGATCCACCGGCGAGAAGAAATGCATCCCGAGGACGTTCTCCGGCCGTTGGGCACCCTCGGCAATCCGAGCAATCGGAATCGTGGACGTGTTGCTCGCCACGAGCGCGGTGGGGCTCAGAACGGCTTCAAGCTCAGCCAATACCGCTTGCTTGACGGCTAGGTCTTCAAACACCGCCTCGACCACCAGGTCAGCCCGCTCGAACCCGGCAAAGTCAGTCCCCCCTGAGACCAACGCCGACAGGCGGGCGGCCTCAAATCGGGTAATCCGCTTCCGGGTCAGTTGACCTTGGACCACATCGATGGCAGCCCGTAGTCCCTTCCCAACCCGGCTTGGGTCCGCGTCCTTGAGCCGGACGTCGATCTTGGCCGTGGTGATGGCCGAGCCGGCGATACCCGACCCCATAAACCCAGAGCCGACCACGCCGAGGCGGTTGACGGCGCGCGGAACGGCGGAGCCCGGCGCGACGCCGTCGTCCTTCTTCATGGCCGTCGTCGCAAAGAAGATCCGGACCAAGTTCCGCGACACCGGGGTCACCGCCAACTCGCCGAACTCACGGGCCTCCGCCGCAAAACCGGCACCCCTGCCCTGCTCAAGCCCAATCCGAACGACCTCAAGGGCTCGAAGCGGCGCGGGGTAGTGTCCCCCGGTCTTCTTCATGACTTGCTTCCGGGCCATCCGATAGACGAGCCATCGTCCTGGCGCGGTTCGATCGAGCAGGGCGGCGAGAAGGCCCGCCG
>JAYVJS010000050.1:0-8992 GCA_043769075.1 Gemmatimonadota bacterium
GCTCGAGCTCGACCAGTTGCTCCCTGGTTGCCGTGAGTCGGTCGAGGACACTTCGGAGTTGACCATCGTGGATCTCGATATCCTGGCCAAGGGCGACTAGATCGGCTCGGCGCCGGATCGAACCTGAGGGCGCCGCGGTGCCGGTGAGGAGGACCGCACCGGAGGCCCGCTTTAAGACCCGTCCCGACGGATGGAGGACCTCGGAGCCCTTGAGCAAGGCACTGATCCACGGGCCGGCCGGCCCTTCGGCCGACAGCCGATCGGTGAGGGGGTGGATACCTGAGAGGTCGGCCTGCGGCCCCGGCTCGACGGGCAGGAGTACCAGGGCCCCCGGCTGGGCCTCTTCATACCAGGCGTGGATCTCGCTGATCGTCGTCCAATCCCGGACCAGCACGGCATGCATCCACTCACCGAGGAGCCGTTCGGCCAACTCGGCGTCTTCCCGCGACGTATTGATGAAGTCGCTCAGGGGGCCGAGGACGGCGTCGCCGAACCGCTCTTTGATGGCGAGCAGTGCCTGGGCGGCGGGCGCGAGGCCGACTCGGTCTCGCTCCAACTCCTCCAGCGCCTGGCGCCGGGCGGTGAGTTGGGCCAGGGACTCTTCGGCTTGGCGTCGCTGATCGCGCTCGGAGGCTTCGCGTTCGCGGGTCTCAGCGACCAGATGGCGGGCCCGATCGGCGGCCGCCGTCGCGGCGAGGGTTTCCTGGGCTCGTTCGGCGGCCTCGTGATCGGCGCCACGGGCCCGGCTTTCCACCTCGGCAAAATCTTGGGCCAGGCCGGTGCAATGCGCCTCCTGCTGGGCCAGGCTTTCTCTCAGGGTCGCGAGGTCGCCGTCGAGAGCGGTCCGCTCGCCTTCGAGGGCCCGAAGCGCCTGGGCCTGGGCATGCACGGCCTCCTCGAGCCGACGCACCTCATCCCGATGGGTGCTCAACCGGCTACGAACCTCTTCCTCGACTCGGGCCCGGCTTTGGAGATTTTCCTGGATTTGGCCATGCTCTGTTTCCGCCAGGGACCGATCGCCGGCAGCTTGATCTCGCTCGAGGGCGGCGTGGTGGGTTCGGGCTTCGACTTGCTGCCGCTCTTCTTCGTCTCGATCACGGCGGGCCCGGGCATGGGCGAGGCGCTCGGCGGCCACCGCGAGATCACCGTCGAGTTTACCTAGGGCGAGCTGGACTTGCGCCAGTTCCCGGGCCACGATGGTCCGGTGCTCCTCGGCGCGGGTTCGGTCGGAGGCGCCGGCGTCTTGGTGTTGGGTGGCGATGGCAAGCCGCTCCCGTAGATCAGGCAAGACCGCCTTCAGATACTCGTGGCGGGCTTCCATTCCCGCCGCCCGTTCGGCCAACTCATCTAGGAGCCGGTGGGCCAGCGTCAGTTGGACCGAGAACTTCTCCTCGGTGAACTTCGCGTGCCGCTCCGCTTTGCCTTTTTGGCGGGCCAAGCTTCGAATCTGCGACTGCACTTCGGCGAGTAAGTCTTCGAGCCGCTGAAGGTCGGTCGCCGTTTCCTCCAGTCTCCGCTCGGTGCTGTGCTTCCGATCTCGGTAGAGGCCGATCCCGGCCGCCTCCTCGAACAGCGACCGGCGCTCGTCTGCTCGGTCGGAAAGGAGGAGGTCGATCATTTTTGCTTCCATGACCACGCCCGCGTCGCTCCCAAGGCCGGTACCCCGAAGCAAATCGTTGACGTCGCGGAGCCGGACCGAGCTCTTATTGATGAAGTATTCGCTGCCGGCGGAGCGGGTCATTCGCCGGGTGATGACAACTTCGTTGTATGCGATCGGAAGATCACCAGCCGAATTGTCCAGAAAGAGCGACACCTCGGTGACGTTGACCGGGCGTCGATTGATCGACCCCTGAAAAATTACGTCTTCCATTTTGCCGCCCCGGAGGAGCCGGGCTGATGTTTCGCCAAGGACCCAGCGGACCGCGTCAGCCACGTTGGATTTTCCGCATCCATTGGGGCCCACGATCGCGGAGACCCCATGATCGAATTCGAGCGTGACGGTATCGGCGAACGATTTGAAGCCGGAGAGCTCCAGCTTGAGCAGTTTCATGTTGGTTCCGAAGATGGAGTCGACCGAAGCCGGCTGGCTCGTATTGGAGGCAAAAATAGCCGGGGTGGTGAGGGTAGGGCTACTCCCGGAGGGGTGGATTGGTCAGGACGAAGTAGGGTCGGCCAAGCTTCCGGCCGGTTTCCTCGGCGGCTTCGCGGGTACCGAAGGGGCCGACGATGACGCGAAAACCTTCGTCGGTGGTAGCGGGGTCAACGACCTTGGCCGGGAACCCGGCGCTTGACAGTTGCTTGGCGAAGTCTCGCGACCACTCCGCGCTTTGTGAGCTGCTCACCTGTAGGTACAGGCGGTCCGTCACAGTGGCCGCTGAATCGGCGACGACCAGCAAACTATCCTGAGCCACCAGGGCGGACTCCGCGACGGCGGCCGCTAGGGTCTGTCGATCCTTCGGGAGCCAGGTGGTGACAATCCATCGGTCGGTCGCCCCACCGGGGATTCGGCCGGTTTCCCGGCTGGGGCCACCGAGCGCCAGGGCGATGACGTCACCATTGCGACGCCCAAGGAACGTGGCAGCGCCCGCCACGGTGGGGAGGTCGTCCGACCACCCGGCCTCAATGGTGGCGGCCAGGCGGTTGGTGGCAAGATCAACGACCCAGACGCTGTCGCCGGCGTGCGGGCGGGCCAATAGCCAGCGGCCAGATCCATCAGTTCGGATCTCGGCAGCCGACCCAGGCAGCTTGATCGAAGCCAGCCGCTCAAGCGAGTATCGCTCGATGACGTCGATGGTCCGATCTCCGTAGCCAAGGTAGAGGCGATGAGCGGATGGACTGAAGACCATGGCGTCCGGCTTCTGCTTCGTCGCAAGAGACCGGGTCGAGTAGGGATCATCGGTTTGGTACAGCTTTACACCCTCGGGTGAGGCAACGGCGACCAGCTCGCCCCAATAGGTGGCGACTGCTGACCCCTCAACGATGGCCCCGCTGTAGAGTTGGCGCTCGGGTGACAACACAACGATCCGGCGTGGTTTGGCGCCGAGGACGGCGACGTATCGTTCGCTGAGGGTGCCGGCCTGAAAGACCGGCGCGAGGGGCAGGGGCGTCTTGTACTGGATTGGAACGCCGCCCTGATACCGGGCCACCCGGTGCCCGGCGCCGAGCACATACACGCTCCCGTTCGGGACCATTGAGGCCGACTCCACCCCGGTCGCAAACTGGCGGAGGCCACGGCTCTCGAGGTCGACGGCGAACAGGTTGTTTGCCGTGTCGATGGCCCAGAGGAGGTGGGCTTCGGTGTTGATCCCAACGACGTCGCGGATGCTCGGCGCCGAGGCCTTGCTGGTCCAAATCGGGTCACCGAGGCTGTCGGGATCGAACGCCTCGACAACTCCGCCCCCTTCAGGGAGACGAATGAGGGAGGCTTGCCCGCCGACCGCCGGCAGATCTGGCGGCGTCTCGACCTGGGCCGAAGGGCAGCCGGCCACCACCCAGAGGCCGGCTATCAGCAGGCTCTGATGGCGGAGGGCTGCTAGAATGTTGGGCCGAGGCTGATCGTCCACACACCCCCTACAGAGCGCTGGCGCGGCCGGGAGTAGTCCAGCCGAAGGATGAGGAAGTTAAGGACGTTGGCCCGGAGGGAAACCCCATAGCTCGTCAGCGGGACCCGAGTACAGGTCCCCAGGAGCTGGCCGGTCTGGCCGTCCCGGTTGCAGACATTGGACTGCCCCGGGTCGCGGTTGAGCCGCACGGTCATGCCCTGTTCCCAGAACACCCCCGCGTCGTAGAAGATTGCCGCCTCGAGGGCACCTGGGAATCCTCGCAGGGGGATGAAACCGAGCCCGCCGGCAATGAGCGGGAATCGGATCTCGGCGTTGAACACCGCGGCTCGGGTCCCGATCAGCTCGTCGAAGGACGAACACCCGGTGATTGACGCCGGGTTGTTGGCGTCGATGCATTCGTTCTTGCGGAAAGACCCGGCCGTATAGCCTCGGATCAGTTCCGTGTTGCCGCCATAGAATCTGAATCGGCTTTCATCGCGACCCATTCGACCGTAGAACATCCCGCGGGTCGCGAGGACGACATTGCCGATCAGGCGATCATACCGCCGCACGTCGGCCGTCACCGAGGTGAATTTCCAGCCCTTCCCGATCACCTCAAAATTCTGGCCGACTTCGAATCGAGACCGGCTTCCAATAAACGGGCCGACGTAGGCCGACAGCGAGTTGTCGTGCACGTAAGCGATCGACGGTTGGAGGTAGGTAATGCTCTCGAGCCCCTTGGTCTCTAGGGTCGGTTGCCGGCTCGGGGTGCCCGAATTGGTGAAGTACGGCTCCCGGATCTGGAGAAGGTCATTGTGGATGTTGGCGAATGACACGGTGCCTTCCACCCGCGAGAAACGACTGAACGGATAGAACCCTTGGGCCGAGATGTCGCGGAGGACCAGCCGTTGGATGCTGGTCACGAAGGTGGTTTCTTGGTTCGTTGGCCCCGGTTCGAGCGAGCTATTGTTGTAGAAGAAGTACGGTTGTTGTTGAATCCCAAAAGCCCAGTTCAACCGGTTCTTTAAGTTGACGTACTGGGCCACGAATTGGGTTTCCGGAAGCCGGCCGTTCAGGGAGGCTCCGAACACCAACTGCTGATTGGAGAGCATGTCGCCGAGGACCACGGTGGCCGACCCGGTGACGCCCCGACCAAAGTTGTCGCGGGTGTACCCGATCGTCGGGCGCGCAACATACTCGGCCTCAAACTTGGTCTTGTACGGGCGGTTGATGAAATCGGTGGTATCGGGCGCCTTGATGTCGACGGAGTCGAGCAGTTTGGCGATGGTCAGCGGGCCGCTGGCATCTTTGACCGAATCCGCCGAGGGGGGAAGGGAATCGGTTCGTCGAAAGCCGGTGGTTCCGCGATACAGCGCGCTGGAAGTCAAAACCTCCGGAGGCTTCGGAGTTGCCGCTTGGCCCGAGTCCGGGACCACCGGGCGGAAGGTCGGGACCGGCTGGGATTGGACCAGGACTTGGCTCGGAGCCTGACTCGGCACCCACGGCGCCTTCTTCAGCGCCCGAGGGTTCGAGAGTGAGTAGATGTCGTACTTCCCCTGCTCGAAGTAGACGAAAGCCATCCGGTCGGACCCACGAGACCAGGACAGTACTGGCGACAGCGGGGTGATGCCCTGAACGCCGGTGTAGAAATCGGTGAGCTGATAGACCTGCCGGTCGCCGAGGTCGTACAGGAAGAGGTTGGCGACCTCGTTGCGGTCGGAGACGAACCCGATCGACTGGCCGTCCGGCGCCCATTGGGGGCTCGAGTTGCGGCCATGATCCATCCCCGGGAGGACCTCGATGGTTCCGGTGTCGAGATGGAAGAGCGCGATCCGCAGCTGGCCCCACTTGAGGGACCCGAAATCCGTCAACGGCCCTCGGTCAGTCGCGAAAGCGATTGTCTTCCCGTCCGGCGACCACACCGGGTGGAGGTCGGCAAACTTGTCGTTGGTCAGCCGCTTGAAGCCGGTACCGTCGACGTTGATCACATAGAGATCCGAGATCCCACCGTCGAGCCCGGTGAAAACGACTTGCTGACCGTCCGGACTGAAGGTTGGGGTGGTGACCCCGGACAACGGCACGGAAATTCCCCGAATTTGCCGGTTCTTGGCGGGATCGACGATCACGATATCGTCCTTGCCCCCGCGCTTGGCGGCGAACGTCAGCATCTTGCCGTCTTCGGACCATGCAGCCGACGACGTAAAGTATCGAAAGGTCTCGTAGTTACTTGTGAAACTCGACTTGAGCAGGCGCCGAATTGGCTTGCCGGTGTTGCCGTCGGCCATCCACAAGTCGATGAAGAAGAAGTCCTTTTCGCTGAAGTAGACGACCCGGGATCCGTCCGGCGAGAGAGCAGGGGCCAAATGCCAGGTTCCTTCCGAGATCTTCTGGGTCAGCAGCGGAGCTGCCACGGCCCGGGCTTTGACCCGCTTGCCGATCTCGGGGAGGTACTGCTTGGTCACCGCGTCTTGCCACTGAACCACCAATTGATCGAAGGTCATGCCGAGCACCCGGCGGAGCGACAATTCGAGCCCGCCGCCGACCGCGTTCTTGGTGACAGCTCCGATGGCTTCGTCGCCCCAGCGTTGACCGATGTAGGTGAGGAGCGCGTGCCCGAATTGATACGGGAAAACCTGGAGGAAATCGTTGGCCGTTGGGAGCTTGCCTTCAATGGCGCCATCGCGAAGCCACATCGCGGTCTTGGTGTCGGTCGGGCCAAGGGATAGGTACTCCGCCATCCCCTCACCGAACCAGAGGGGGGCGTTGGCGCTGAGGATGCCCTGGATTCCCGCGCCCCCTCGGCCACGACTCCAGATGTCGAACTGAAACTGGTGGGTCATTTCGTGCGCCAGGACGTGCTCGTTGTCCGCGTAGGAACCCGTCAGTGGGAAGGTATTGCGGTGGCGGAGGAAGTCAGTGAAGCCACCGGTGCCTTCATCGACGCCGCCGAGGTTCGTTTGCTGGAAATCGGTATGCGAGCTGTACAAAATGATCGGTTTGCGTTCCTCGAACTCGTGGTTGAGAATCCGGGACAGCCTGGCGTACGATCGTTCCGCCATCCGGGCGATGTCGAGCGCTGCTGGCCGTTCGCTCTCGTAGTAGTAGACGTCGAAGTGCTCGGTTTGGATAATCTTGAAATCAAACCGGCCGTACTGGACCCGGTTGCGGCCGAAGTACTGGGCCGAGACCAGGCTAGGGGCCAAGATCAGTCCGAGGAGCATCAGGATGAGGCGACGCATGGTCAAGCCTTTCATTCGGGCGCCGGCGTGAAGCTGACAACGGGTGCATCATTCCAGAGCCGCTCGAGCTGGTAGAAGCCACGCGCCTCCGGGTGAAAAACGTGGACCACAAAATCGAAGAAATCCAGCAAAGCCCACCGCCCCCCCTGGAGGCCCTCGACGTGATGAGGGTGGATCCCAAGTCGGGCCAGCCGCTCGAGGATCGATGACGCTACCCCACGGACATGGGCATCGGAGGTACCCGTCGCCACCACGTAGTAGTCGGTGGCGTTGGACAGCCCCCGCAAATCGAGGGCAACGATGTGTTGGGCGTTTCGGTCGTCGGCCGCTTCCAGGGCGGCCTGGATCGCGGACGGTAGTCGCTTGAAATGGACGTCAACCACGGGGGCCTTTATCTGTACGCTCAGGGGTACCATCCTCGACCTGGTAACATACCGCCCAGGCACCGGGGCCGGCGTGAGTGCCCAAGACCCCGGTGGCGAGGGCCACGAAACAGTCCCGGGGTTGGTAGGCAGCCACCAATGCGGTCCGCAGGCGCTCGGCGGTTTCTGGGCTTTCGGCGTGAGCGATCCCGAACCGAAGTGCCTTGGGCCGGGGCGAAAGGGCTCGGTCGAGAAGGGAGAGGACCCGGGCCACCAATTGGTCGCGGCCCCGGACCCGATTGACCGGGACGACTCGTCCGGTCCGATCGAGGGACAGGATCGGCTTGACGTCGAGCATGCCGGCCAGCCATGCCTTTCCTCTCGATACGCGGCCTGATCGCAATAGGTTCTCATAGCGGTCGACGGTCAAGAACAGCCCCGATTGGGACCGTACCCTTTCAAGCTCTTTGACAATTGCTTTTGCACTCCACCCTGACTCGGCGAGTTCGGCCGCCCGGAGTGCCAGCAACCCGAGACCGAGCGACGCTGATTTGCTGTCAAAGATCTCGATGTGCTCGAGCTGGGCCGCCTTGACCGCGGCCTGACCCGCCTGAACGGTACCAGAGAGGGCGCCGGAGAGGAGGATGGCCACGACCTCGTCGGCCTCGGCCAGACCCGAGCGGAACGCCTTGATAAACTCCCCAGGGGTCGGCTGAGAGGTCGTGGGTAACGCCTCGGCGGTGCGGAGCTTGCGATAGAACTCCTCGGGCTTGAGGGCAACCCGGTCGCGGTAGCTGGTGTCGCCAAAGGTGACTTGAAGGGGGATCAAGGCGATCCGGTGCCGATCGAGGACCGAGTCCGGCAGGTCAGCGGACGAGTCGGCTACAATGGCCACCGGTCGACGTTCGGGGTGCTTCAGTCCTTGGTGCTGGACCCGCATGTCGTCGGCCTTCCGAGAGCCCACGGTTCCCCAGCGCCCGGCGGCGGCGTAGACCGCCTCGGGCGTATCGGTGTGGACGTGGATCTTCAGAATGTCCCCGATTTGGGCCACGACCACGGAACCACCGTACTGATGGAGGATGGTCCGAACCTCATTTGACGGTGGGAGGTGCTCGCCTCGAATCACGCACTCGGTGCAAAACTGGTAATCCCGCTCGGCGGCTACCATGAATTCCGCTGCTGGATTGAATCCGTCTTCCGGTTCGGAGGTTGGGACTGCCAGGATCGGGTCGCCCTCGATCAGGCGGACGATACCTTCGAGCATCCGGACAAAGCCTTTGCCTCCGGCGTCGACCACCCCGGCTTCCCGGAGGACGGCCAGGAGCATCGGTGTCCGGGCGAGGGCTTCTTGGCCTTCGGCGAGCATCTTCCGCATGAAGTCCGCCAGGTCGACGCTGGTCGCCGCCGCCTTCTCCGCAGCGGTGGCTGCGTCACGAGCCACCGACAGAATGGTGCCTTCGCGGGGTTCATCGAGGGAGGCATAGAGGGTGTCGGCGGCCCGCCGGAGGGCGGCGGCGACGACCGGGGCGGTCGCGGTGGCCCGGTCGCCGATCGACTCCGAAAACCCGAGGAGGAAATGGGCCAACATCATCCCGGAGTTCCCGCGGGCGCCAAGTACGGCCGCGCGGGCCGCGGTTTGTGCGGTGGTCCCCAACGTGGCATCGCCGAGAGCCTGAAGCGAGTCGGCGACAGCGCGAAGGGTCAAGCTAAAATTAGTCCCGGTGTCGCCGTCCGGCACCGGGAACACGTTCAACCGGTTGATTTCCTCTCGTCCGGCCTGGACCCAGTCGGCCGCCGCGTACATGGACCGAGCCAGCCTCGGTCCGTCCACATAGGCGATGCCGACCGG
>JAYVJS010000051.1:0-21639 GCA_043769075.1 Gemmatimonadota bacterium
GTTTGACATCGTACATGAAGTAGAGCGCGAGCGACGTCTTAGCCCCGGAGTCGAGCGTGGCAAACACCCCGGGCTTGCCCGCGGTGGGAACCAGCTCGACCTGCTGGAACCCCGCCTCTCGGGCGAGTTTGGCCAGGTACTCGGCGCCCGCTGGATAGTTCCGGTTCTCGGCCGCGATCGACGGGAGGGCAATCCACTCCTGCAGCATCTTGATCGACGCATCATGCTGCTTGGCGATCTGGCCCACGACGAGGGTCTGATCGGGGTTCTGGGCCGAGGCGAAGGCTGCCCGGTCGCCCAGGGCAACGGCCGCGGCGCCGACGGCGGCGCCCTGGAGGAAGACGCGACGGTTGACCTCGCCGGCGGGCGTATCGGATGAATCGTCCTGGTGTGGGCTCACAATGCCTCCGATTGTCATAGGGATTCACTGCGCGACCGGGTCAAATGTAACGATAGGAACCGCGGTGAGCGGAACCGCCCCCCAGAACTTTCCGGAGCGAAGGCCCTTGCCACTCCGGTCGGCCCGGCGGCACCTCTCGGAGGTGGGACCCCCTCTCCTTCTCAGCGCGCGACTCGGCTTCTGGTCGTCTCTCCGTTGGATTTGCGCGTCATGGTCACCGCGAACCGATCGCTGATCCGATGCTGGCACTCATGGAAGTCGCGACGCTCTGCGCGGGCACCACGTGCGCTTGCAGTTGGTGGGCGCCCTGGGCTACGCGAGCGCACTCCCGGTCGTCGCGATCCTGCTCGCACGCCTATTTGCCAGCGACGATAGCCCCCTTCAAGGATCCTTCACACCGCCTTAAGCCTTCGCCCCGTACATTGGCCGCGGAAACTCTCGGAGGGCTCAATGGACACCGGCCGGCGCGACGCCCTGAAGCTCATCACCGGAACCGCGCTGGCGGTTGGCGTCGTCCCCCTCTTGGACGGCTGCACCGGGCCGGTGCGATCGACCCTGCCCGGACCGGACGAACGGTTGCCCGGTCTGGACCCGACACTCGCCGACATCCTCTATCACGCCTCGCTCGCTCCGAGTGGTCACAACACTCAGCCCTGGAGTGTGAGCGTTCCGGAACCGAATCGGCTGCTGATCGGCCCGGTTCGCGATACTGGCAAATGAGACTGCTCTTCGCGTTGCTGGTCCTGCTCCACGGTCTCATCCATCTAATGGGCTTCGCCAAAGGATGGGGGCTCGCGGAATTTCCCCAACTAACCCAGCCCATCTCAAAGCCTCTCGGCCTACTCTGGCTGTTGGCGACGGTGCTTCTCCTCGCCACGGCGGCGACACTGTACGGGTGGCCGCGATGGTGGTGGGTGGTCGGGATCCTGGCCATGGTAGCCTCCCAAGCCGTGATCATCACGGCCTGGAGTGATGCCCGGTACGGCACCATCGCCAACCTCCTCTTGCTCATCGGCGTCGGGTTTGGCTTTCTGGCGAATGGGCCGTCAAGCTTCCGTGCGGAGTACGGGCTCGCGGTCGAGCACCTGCTGCAACCAATAGCCGACACCTCTGTCATTACCGAAGCCGACCTCTCCCACCTGCCCAAGGTCGTTCAGGCGTACTTGCGGGCAACGGGTGCAGTAGGACAGCCGCGAATTCACAACTTCCGGGCCCGGTTTCGGGGTCAGGTTCGGAGCGGACCAACCGCCAGATGGATGAACTTCTCGGCCGAGCAGGTTAGCGGCTTCGACGATCCCTCTCGACTCTTCCTGATGGAAGCCTCGATGTTCGGGGTTCCGATACAGGCACTGCATAAGTACCTGGGGCCCTCGGCCACGATGCGCGTCAAGGTGGCGTCGCTCCTCCAGGTAGCCGATGCCAAGGGGCCGGACATGGACCGGGCTGAGACGGTCACGCTGTTGAATGACATGTGCGTGCTCGCTCCGGGGGCGCTCATTACTCCGGGCATCCGCTGGGAGGAGGTCGACTCCCGGACAGTCCGAGCCTTCTTCACCAACGCCGGGCAGGCGATCAGTGCGGAGCTCTCATTCAATGGGTCCGGGGAATTGATCGACTTCCGGTCTGACGATCGTCTTCGGTCGACTGCCGACGGAAAGGAGTTTACGAGGACTCGCTGGTCAACGCCCCTCTCCGACTACCGCGCCTTCGGTCAAAGACGGATCAGCGTCCATGGTGAGGCGCGCTGGCACCCCGCCGAAGGGGAGTTTGCCTACGGCCGCTTCGAGGTCGAGGAGATTGAGTACAATGTCCGGCGACGCTGAACGGTCCGGTGACGAGGGAGGATTCGAATGAACGAAAACGAACGGTTGATTTCAGCCAGAAGAATCGGCACGGGCCTCGCCTTCATTGTCTTCCCGTTGGTGTTCGTCTTCGCCTTCGCGGTGCATCCGGGCCTCCTGACTCCTCGCCTGCTTGGTCCAGAGGAACTCATCTTGAGAGCCCGCGGTAACGGTCCGCTGCAATTCGCGCACGCGTTGGTCACCCTCAACACCGCACTCCTGGTGGTGGTCGCCGTCCACTTCATCAAGTTGCTGGATCGCAGTTCTTCCGCCTCGGCTGGCTTCATTGGCGGCGCGTTGGCGGTCTTAGGAGCCCTCATGCTCGCGGCCGACAAAGGGGCGCTGTGCCTGACCATGAGTGCTTTGGATACCCTGCCCGATGGTGAGTTCGCCCAGATGATGCCTGGCTTGCGCGCCATCTTCGCGAAGGAAGGGTGGCTGGTGCTGCTGTGGGGCATTGTGCTACTGCCCGTTGGATTTGCGATTCAGGCCATCGCGTTGATCAGGACCAATGCGCTTCCCCGTTGGCAAAGCGTCTTGTTCTTGGTCGGTGCCCCGCTGGTCGCCACCCCTCATGGCGTTGAGATCATCAATCTGACCGCATCAATCCTGCTCGCGATGGCATTAGTCCCCTATGGGATCCAGGTCCTCCGTGGTGGGGCTACCGCACGAAGGTAGGTGGAGTCACACCCAGAAGAGCGGCGGGGGCAAGGCCGTCGACCGGGGCTCAATCTCAATGTCGGATGGGTGTCGACGACTCGCAGCGCGCACCCAAGGACGGGGCGTGACCAGAAACGTACGGCTGGGCCGGAAGCCGAGCAAAGCTAAAGTCGCACACTCACTTCGCCACTAGCCGGGCAAGCATGGCGGCGGCGCGCGGGTCCTTACGGAGCCGGTCGTACCGAGAAATATGAGGGAACTGCACCAGCCACGGGTCGTGCCTGGCAATGGCCTCGCCGAGCAGCGTCACCGCAGCCTCATGGTCGCCGAGCTCCTCGAGCGCCGCCGCCGAGGCCCCCATGGCTGGAACCCGACCACCCGAACGGGCCCGCATGGTGTTGAGCACGGCGCGCGCTTGCTTGGCTCGCCCCGCGACCGCGTACCCGTACGCCAGCAAGGCGTGAGCTTCCTCAGGAGGGTCCGGGGGAATCAGGGCGACCTGTCGCTCGAGGAGGGCAACGGCTTGGGCGGTTTGTCCCATTCCCAGCAAGGCGTTGGCCCGCCAAGTCCACGCCAGCATGAAGGTCGAATCCATCGACATGGCGACACTGCTTACCGAATCGGCCTCGGCATAGCGGCGCTCCGGCACCAGAACCTGCGCTTCCCACACCCAGGCAATCAAGGATGCTGGTTCGAGCGCGCCCGCCCGGGCAATTCGGTTGTGCGCGGCGGGATAGTCACGCAGCCGTCCGGCGAGTAGCCCGTACCAGCCCCTTGTTGTGGCGAGGGTCGAATCGAGCGCGAGCGAACGCCGGAAGCTCTGGTCGGCGCGGTCTAGCTGGCCTAGCAACGAGTATCCGTAGCCTAACGCCGCGTACGACTCCGGAATGGTCGAGTCCATCGCGATGGCGCGCTCCGCCGCGGCCACCGCGCGGGCCAGGATCTCCGGGGTGCTGTCTTGGACGTAGGCCGGAAGCACGGCCAAGGCCATGGCCAACGATGCCTGGGCCCGGGCGTACTTCGGATCCCGTGCCGCGGCTCGCTCGAACAGTGCGATAGCCTGATACAAAGGCCCAGCCCCGCGGCGGTTGAAGAGCACCCGCCCTTGGAGGAAGAGCGCATGGGCCTCGGGGACGGCGGTCTCGATCCGCGCCGCCCTCGCCATGCTGGGGCGGCCCAGCGAGCCGAGGAGGGTCGTCGCCACCGTTCGGGCGATTTCGTCCTGCACCGCGAACACGTTCGTGAGGGGCCGGTCGTACCGGTCGGTCCAGCGAACGGTGCCGTCCGCGGCTGAAACCAGGGAGACGTTGATCCGGATCTGGCCCTCGGAGCGCTGGACGGTCCCGGTAAGCAGCGAACTCACGCCGAGGGCTCGGGCAATGGCGCGCTCATCGAGCCCCTGTGCCTGGAGCGCACCGGCACTGACCCGCCCGATCACCCGAAGCCCTTTTTGAGCCAGAGCGCGGGTGATCTCCTCGGCCAGGCCGATGCCGAAGTAATCGTCCGCCTTGTCGCCGCTCAGATTCGCGAGCGGCAGGACGGCGAGCGACTGGTCCGCTTCACGGTTCGGCGGGGTTGCGACGCCCCGCCCGCGAAGCATCCAGACCATCGCCGCAACGATGACCAGGACCGCCACCACCAACCCGCCGTTCATCCGCCTACCCGAGTCGGCCACCAGGCGCGTTGGGAGTGCCGGCACCGGGGTGGTCGCGGTCTCGAGCGCCGCCAGGACTTCGGCCGCGGAAGCCGGACGTCGAGCGGGATCTTTTTCCAGACATCGCATCACCAACGCGGCCAATGCCGGTGGCACCCCGACATTCTTCAGAGCGAGCGGGACCGGCGGTTCAGTCATGTGCGCGGCGATCAAACGCTGCGGGCTGGTGTGCTGACCGAAGGGATGCCCGCCCGCGAGCATCTCGTACGCCATGACGCCCCAGGCGTAGAGATCGGTGCGACTGTCGACCGTGTCGCCCACCACCTGCTCCGGTGCCATGTAGGCCGGCGTGCCGATCGCGCCACCGGCCTGTGTTAGGGTGGCCGAGGCGCCGCCGTCTTGGGTCCGCGAAACGGTAAGTGCCTTGGCGATCCCGAAATCGGTGACCATCGCAGCGCCGTGGGAGAGCAAGACATTGTCGGGCTTGATGTCCCGATGCACGATGCCTTCGCTGTGAGCGTAGGCGAGGGCTCGGGCCACATCCCGGAGGATGGCGACGCACTCACCCACTTGGAGCGGCGTCCCGCCCGCCAGCCGAAGCCGAAGCGATTCACCGGTCACGAACGGCATGGTGTAGTAGGGGAGACCGCCGGCGTCGCCGGAGCTCAAGACCGGGACGATGTTGGCCTGCTGGAGTCGGGCAGCCAGCTTGAGCTCCCGAAGAAACCGTTCGGCACTCAAGCCCTCGGTAAGCTCCGCGGCGATGACCTTGATCACAACCTTTCGGTCGAGAGCCGTCTCGGTGGCAACCCAGACCCGGGACATCCCCCCGCCGCCCAGTTCACGCTCGATCTGATAGCGACCGGCCAGCGAATTGGCGAGACGTTCTTCCGCCGAACTCATCGGTTGGCCTCGGCCGGCCACTCTGGCGCCAGTGAAGCGAGGGCGAGCGCGTCCGCGATCTCGCGCTTGGGGGCGCGGCTTACGGGGCGGTTGAAACTGGTCTCGAAGGTCACGTCGTTGAAAAATACTGGGTCGCCGGGAAATTGACCACGGACTTGCTGATCTCGGGGAACGAGCCGCCGCCTCATCGACTCGAAAAGCTAGTACCTCGATTGGGCGGGCGATACATTTGGCGGCCAGGACGATGGGAAGCGCTGTCCCAAACCGGAGCCACGGGCCCACGATGTCCGGACGAAAGAACTACACCCAGGGTGAAATCGATGCCGGCCGGGCCATGGTCGAGTCCGACCTACGCGCCTACCGGCGTCTCCCCGCGATGGCGAAGACCCGGGAATTTGAAGCCGCGTTCTTTAACCGCGCGACGCTGTTGCTGGACTATCTGTTTGTGCATCGACTCATCGAGGTGGAGGGCAGTGACGGCAATCCGCTGAACGAGGTCCGGATCCTTTGCAATTCACTCCTCCATAACGGCGGCAAGCTCCAGATCGACCCGCTCCCCGACTGGCCCCTGTCGGCCGGCGCCGCCCAGAGCCTCCCGACCCAACGATCCGTCCTCAAGCTCACGCCCGGTGACGACGTGAAGCTCAGCGAGGCGGATTTCGTTCGGCTATCGAAGGCCTTCTTCGTGGAACTCGAGACGAAGTACTTGTGACAGGCGGAATCTGCCGTGTCAGTCCGGGCCCTTTCGCATCCGCTATTGACGAGAGGGCTTGTTCCACTTAACATTTCAGGGGAACACTTCAGGGGACGCAATGGCCGGCGCCGCGCTCGACCTCCTTCAAGGCACACTGGACGTCCTCGTCCTCAAGGCTCTCTCGTGGGGCCCCCGCCACGGTCACGCGATCGCCACCTGGATCCGGGCCAGCTCCGACGATGACCTGAACATCGAGGACGGCGCGCTGTACACGGCCCTCCACCGGCTTGAGAAACGGGGCCTCATCGACGCCGAGTGGGGGCTCTCCGAAAACAACCGCCGGGCCAAGTACTACGAACTGAACGACATCGGGAAGCGAGCATTGCGGGAGGAAGCGGTGCACTGGAAACGGTACGCCGGTGCGGTGTTCAAAGTGCTTGAGGCTCCCCGCACCGTCCCGATCCCCTAGCCATGGCCGTGCCCCGTCTCCGTCGCCTTTTCCGCCTCGTCGGCCGGCCATCGACGGTCGAGCAGGACGTCGATCAGGAAATCGCCTTTCACCTCGATGAAGAAACCCGCCGGCTCGAGGCTCGTGGACTGAGCCCCGCCCGCGCCCGAGCCGAAGCGGTCCGTCAGTTTGGAGATATCGGGTCGGCTCGCGCCACGATGGAACGCCTCGACCGGGAGAAGCGGATGCAGCAACGTCGCACCAACTGGCTCACAGACCTGACCCAGGACATCGCCTATGGTTTCCGGGGCATCCGCCGCCAGCCGGGGTTCGCGGCCCTGGTCGTGGCGACCCTTGGGCTCGGCGTCGGTGCCAACGTGACCATGTTCGGGATCGTGGACCGGATCCTCCTCCAACCGCCGGCCCTGCTCAAGAACCCCGGGCTCACCGGCCGGGTTTATCTCCGGCGGCCTAACGGTGAGGGTGGGGAGCGGATCGACAACAACATCAGCTACCGCCGGTATCTCGACCTCCAACGAGGCAGCCGCGCCTTCGCCGCGATGGCGGCCTTCTATGATGACGAGTCCCGGGTCATTGGGAGCGGGACCGACGCCAGAGCGGCCACCGTGTCACTCGTCACCGCCACGTTCTGGGGAATGTTCGACGTCCGCCCGGTGGCCGGACGTTTCTTTGGGCTCGACGACGACCAGGCGCCGGCGGGTACGCCGGTTGCGGTCCTTGGTCATCGGCTTTGGCGGACTCGGTTCGGCGGCGACACCGCCGTGATCGGGACCAGCGTCAGGATCGGACCACGCCCCTACACGATCGTCGGGATCGCGCCGCCGCGATTCTCCGGAATGTCCATGCGCGACGTCGCCGCCTTTATTCCCCTGACGGCCGGCGGATTCGACGACTTTGGCGACCGGTACGCCGCCACTCACAACCTGTCGTGGGTCGAAGTCGTGGCCCGCCGACGAGCGGGCGAGGCCGGGCCGGCCGCCGACGCTGATCTGACCCGTGCCTTCCGGCAGAGCCGGGCCGAAGAGCCTGGCATCCTCGCGGCGGAGGTCCCGCAGTCACGGGCCGAACTGGCGCCGGTGCTTTACGAACGCGGCCCGAAGGCCGGGAGCGATGCCCAAGTGGCGCTCTGGCTCGCCGCCGTTGCGATGGTCGTCCTGCTGATTGCCTGCGCCAACGTGGCCAACCTGTTGCTGTCTCGGTCCGCCCAGCGCCGGCGCGAGATCGCCGTTCGGCTGGCGCTCGGCGCCGGACGCCGGCGCCTCTTCCGGCAGCTCCTCACCGAGAGCGGGATCCTGGCGCTGTTTGGCGGCGTGGCCGGCCTGGTGCTCGCGCAGGTCGGGGGTGGACCGCTCCGGTCCGCTCTCATCCCCGACGTCGACTGGTCCCTCACTCCGGCCTTTGATCCTCGACTCGCGGGGTTTGCCGCCCTTGCCGCATTGGTCACCGCCGCCCTCACGGGGATCGCGCCCGCGTGGCGAGCCGGGCGGCCGGAGGTCGTGGCTGAGCTCAAAAGCGGGGACCGAGGAGGCGATCAACCACGGAAGCGGCTCCGAGTCGGGCTGCTCGTGGTCCAGGCCGCCCTGTCCGTCATGTTACTTGTGGGAGCCGGACTCTTCGTGAAGAGTCTTCGGAATATCCATCGGGTCGATCTTGGGTACGATCACCGGCGGATTCTCGTGGCGACGACCGATCTTCGCGGCACCGAGCTGAAGGACTATGAGCGGGGTGACCTCTACCGCCGGCTCCGAGAACGGGCCGGCCAACTGGCAGGCGTCGAGCGGACCACCCTGTCATTCGGGATTCCTTTTTGGCGGAGCAACACTACCGATCTGTTCGTGCCCGGCCGCGATTCTCTCGGAGGCCTCGGCTTGTTCTACCAGAACATCGTTGCCGACGGGTATTTCGAGACGACCGGCACCACCATCCAGAGAGGCCGAGGCCTCACGGCGTTGGACCGGTCCGGGCCGGCCGCCGTCGTGGTCGTCAGCGAAACGCTCGCCCGCAACATTTGGCCTAACGGCGACCCGATCGGGCAGTGCATCAAAGTGGACGCCGAGACCGCGCCGTGCTCCGAGATCGTCGGCATCGCAAAAGACGTTCGGTGGGGTAGTCTCGGGAACGATGACCGGATGCAGGTCTACCAGCCGATGCGGCTCGACGATACCGGCGTGCACTTTGTCCGAGTGGCGGGCGACCCTGAGCAACTGATTGAGCCGGTCCGGCGCGAGCTCCAACAACTGATGCCGGGAAACGGATTCGTGACGGTGCGTTGGCTCGAGACGACTCTCGCGCCGGTCCTCCGTCCGTGGGCCCTCGGGGCAGCGATGTTCAGCCTGTTCGGGCTCTTGGCCCTGGTGGTGTCGGCCGTCGGACTCTATGGCGGGATCGCCTACAGCGTGTCGCAACGACGGCACGAAATGGGAATCCGGGCCGCCCTCGGTGCGGAGAAGGCCGACCTGCTCCGGCTCGTCGTGGGCGAGGGACTGCGGGTCACCCTCCTCGGCGTCGCGATCGGCGCCGCGGCCGCACTGGCGGTCGGGCGGTTTCTGGCGGGACTGCTCTACGGGGTGTCGCCGGCCGATCCCACAACCCTGGCCGGAGTCGCGGTCACCACCCTTCTTGTCGCCGGCCTTGCGAGCGCGATCCCCGCGTGGCGAGCCTCGCGGGCGGATCCGAACGCTGCCCTTCGATCGGACTGAATCACCGACCAGACTGGGCGGCTCGCGGCTCGGGACCGCGAACCGGCGCTCCTTACGTGACCGCCTCGCAATCGGCCGGGATCGTGAACCAGAACGTCGACCCGACACCAGGCTGGCTCACCACCCCGATCTCCCCACCCATCAGCGTCACCAAGCGCTTGGAAATTGAAAGGCCAAGCCCGGTACCGCCTTGCTGCCGGCCGGAACCGCCGTCGGCTTGAGTGAAATCATCGAAGATCAGTTCGAGTTGGCCAGGTGGGATCCCGATCCCGGTATCGCTGACTTCGACTCGGATGGTTTCACCCCCAGCGCCAGGCATTCGGACAACTGAGACTTGCACCGATCCGCTCTGGGTGAATTTGATGGCGTTGCCCAAGAGGTTAAGGATGACTTGCCGCACCCGTCCCGGATCGCCGGTGTTTGTCTTTCCAATAGAGCCGGGATACGAAGTGCGCAACTCAAGCCCTTTGGCGGTGGCCTGGGCTCGGAGCAGGGCCTCGGCATCCTCCACCACCTGCGCAAAGGAATAGCTGGTCCGGACCAGGTCCATCTTGCCGGCCTCCAGCTTGGAAAAGTCGAGGATATCGTTAATGATCACCAACAGCGATTCGGCCGACGTCCGCATCGTGTCGACGTACTTCCGTTGGGTCGAGTTGAGGGCCGTCCGGCTCAGCAGGTCGGTGAACCCGAGCACCCCATGCATCGGGGTCCGAATTTCATGACTCATGTTGGCGACGAACTGGCTCTTGGCCGACGCGGCAGCCTCGGCCAGTTCCCGGGCCCGCCGGATCGCCGCGTCGGCCGCCATTCGGGCCCGTTCCGTTCGGGCGGCCGCCAGACCACCGAGGATCGCGAGGATCACGGCCACGCCGGCTCCAACCAGAGCCATCCGGCCGACTCGAAGCACCCACCGGTGATAGTTAGCCGCCTTGATCGTCACGCCGATGTAGCCGGTCATCCGACCGCCGGCGGCGCGGACCGGCGCATAAGCACGGATCCCGTCCCCCCACGCCGTGGTCGTCAGTCGCCGCTCGACGACCGTGGCGCCGGTTCGCCACATCTCGAGTTCCCCCGCGGTCGGCACGTCGGGCTCCATCACGTACGCGGGATCGGGACCCTGGTCGCCGTCGAGTAGGTAGTACATCGAGTCGCTGCGAATCAAGCCGGCGTAGGCGAAAGCGATATCCGGGTTGACTCGGAGAATATCTCGGAGCGGCTTCGAAGCGCGTTGGTATTCTGGGCTGCCGGTTTGACTTGAATCGCGGAACCCGGCGAGGTCTCCGCCATCGATCCCAGCCGCCAGGGTCTCGGCTGTTCGGCCCAGGTAGTTCCTGAGGTCGTCGAGGAGGACTTGTCGGCTCGCGGCCGCCACTAGCCCCAGGGACACCACAGCGGTGGCACCGATGCCAACGCCATACATGAGTCCAACGACCCTCGGTCGCCGCGGCGTTAGGAGGTGGGATTCGGCACCGAGAGACATGGTCCTGGAAGTATCGGCACCCGCGCCCGCCGCCTGAGTTCCGTACCCAGGTGTCGAATCCGAAGGATGGCTGCGATTCGCTTAGCGCGTTGCCGGCACCGCCCGAAGAACGAAGCCGATGCTATCCAGCACCTGGGCCTCAGGCGGGTATCGAGCCTCTAGGCCCTCCACCTTGGCAATCTCCGGCCCGGCTGCGGTCCCCTGATGGGCAACGACTTTGACACACACTGGTGCGCCGGCGGCAGCGAGGTCAGGATCGGTTCGAAATGCCCCGGCGGGGTCGGAGCGAGCGGCCAGCGGGAAGGCGTTGGCGAAGTTGCAACCCTCGCGGGACAATGAGATCACGATCGCGGCCCCATCGATCGGCTGACCACCAGCAGTGAGGACCCGGCCGTAAAAGATGAGCGAGCTCATGGGCGGGAGGCATGCACAGGGTGCGGTCGTACATCCCAGACCGAAGCCGGTCACCAGCAGGGTGACCCGGACAGGCGTCGATGCGAGCCATCGGGGCAGTGGGAATCTCATCGCTTGAAGATAGCCGCGGGCTTCTGAGACGGCGGTGACCCTCGTCACACTCCGCCGCTGCGGGCCGCCTCGGCCCGGTAGGACCGGCCGGGTAGCAGGCCGCAGGGGTTGGGACCCGCGTCCCGAAAGGTCACCGGGACCGTGCGCCCGCAGGGCAGCCGGTTGTATCCCGGCGGGAGGTTTGGGCCGCAGGCCTGGACATCAAAATGCAGATGTGGCCCGCCGGTCTGCCCCGAATTGCCGCTCCGGGCAACCCGGTGGCCCCGCCGCACCGTATCGCCTGGCGCGACCAGCGCCCCCCGGAACGTTAGGTGGAGGTAGCGGGCTACCGTGCCATCGGTGTGACGGATCATGACGTAGTTCTCTTCCAGATCAATCCCGTTGCCATCCGGAAAACTATCCCGCACCGCCACGACGACCCCGGCCCTGGCGGCCACTAGCGGCGTCCCCACCGGCATCCCGATGTCCACAGCATAGAGCCCAACGCCGCCGTTACCGGGCGTGTAGTGGCTGGTAGTCCGCCACACTGGATACTCGCCGCCGGGCTCGAACGGCAGGCCGGAGGCCGAGGTGTCCGCCCGTGGAAACGCTGCCACGGCCACACTGGGACCCCTCGGGTCGGGCCGGCAAAGCGGCCCTGCCTGCTGGGCCGCTCCGGGCTCCGCCTCCCGAGGGGAAAGCGCCAACAGCACCAGCCCCGCCACCAAAATGGGCCAGGCTCGGCGGGCCCGCGCCGCCCCAGAAGTTCGGCTCATTTCTACTCTCACTCGCTCTGCTGACGACCCCCCACGATGGGCTCCCGGTCGGCCGCCGCCACGACCAACAACATCACCATCAACGCCACGCTGTACTCACTACCGCCGGTGCCGTGCTCTCCAACGAACCAGCCCAACTTCCAGTGGATCAGACCGACGCCGGTCGCGGCAATCGCGAACAGCACGGCCGCGCCCCAGCGTGCCCGCCATCCAATGATCATCATCGATCCGGCCGCCAGCTCCGCCACGGTGATGGCCCACACAACGGGCACGCCGGCGGGAAACCCCACGGATTCCATGAAAGCCCCGAATTCCGGGATCGTTCCCTTGACGATTCGGACCACCGAATGGGCCATGAACAAAAGGGCGGTCGCAACTCGAAGCACGACGAGCGCCGTCGGCAGGCCGATGAAGGGAAACCGATTGATTCGAGACTCCATCACTCCACCCCCAATGCGTCACGCGGCGTTACCTGCAATACTTTCCGAGTGGGAACCCAAGTCGCCGCAAGGACCAGAGCGACGATCGTCACCGACACCAAAACGCCTGCGGCTGTCGCGAGCCATCCGCTGATCGGGAGGTAGTACCGGAACCCCATTCCCACCACGAGCAAGATCGGCGCCGCGATTACCGCGCCGATACCAACCTGGCGGCCGCCCTGCACCAAGAGAAGCCGAGTGAGGTTTGCATCGGAAGCCCCGAGCGCTCGCCGCACCCCGATTTCCCGAGTCCGGAGCCCGATCGATCGCGACATCAGTCCGTACGTCCCCACTAGTGCGAGCAAAAGGGCAAAGGCAAAGCAAGCTCCGAACAACTGCGACACCGATGTGGCCATCAGCCCGGCTTTCCGTAGCACCTCCGCCTGCGGTTGTACCGATTCAGGCACCAACAGGGGATCGATCGAACCAAAGGCCTCCATCAGGGCCTCTCGGCCGGCGACTTCGCTGGTGCGATACCGGATCACGACCGCCGCAAAGGGGCTATCGAATTGGAGGAGAGATCCGTAAATGGCGTCTGGACTCCGGTCGCGAGCCAGCGGATTCCCGTAGGGAATGTCGTTGGCCACCCCGACGATCGTGTACCACCGCAGGGTATCGCCGACACCGGCCAAACGGAGCTGATCGCCAACCGGAGACCGCCCCTGCCAATGGCCGGCCGCGAGCGACCGGCTGATCACCACAACCGGCGTCCGAGATTCGTCGTCGGTCTCGTCGAGTTCCCGGCCTTGAGCCACCGTAATGCCCATGGTCGAGAACCGGCCCAGCATGGCACGGATATGGGCGGTCGGTAGCTCGCCCGCCGGCGACTCGCGAACCGCGAACCGCCCCTCGGCCGAGAGCCGGTCGGCGAGGGTCCGGCGCATCAGCACGCCATCGATTTCTCGGTGCTCCGCCAGCCGAGCGTGCACGGTGCGGAAGAGCGCCGCGCGGTCCCCCGGAGTGCCGTACCGAGCCGCCGTAGGTTCAACTCCGCCTTGCAGCAGGTTGGTCGTGTTGTAGCCCGGATCGAGTCTCACGAATCGATAGGCAACCTCTCCGGAGAGGACCCCGAAGAACATCAGGACCGTCACCGTGGTGACCTGAGTCGCGACCAGCGCCCGCGATAGCCGCCCCTCGCTCCGCGATCCTGATCGGGCGCTCCCATCTTGCACCACTTCCCGCACGTTGGTGCGAGTGACTCGTCGGGACACCACACTTCCCAGCACGGCGATCGCCACCGTCACGAACCCACCCGCGCACAGCACCGTGACTCGATCGACCTGCCACACCCACCAGAAGGCAAGATTCCCCTGCAGGTTCGCCTGAGTCCAGCGGGTTATGGCCGAGAGACCCCAGGCCGCGCCGGCCGTCCCAAGCGCTCCGCCGGCCACGCAGAGAATGATCGTCTCCCACATCCCCTGCATCACCAGTCGGGCGTTGGAGGCCCCTAGCGCGAGGCGCACGGCCGTTTCCCGAATCCGCTCGTTGGCGCGCGCTAAGAGCAGATTGGTGACATTGACCAAGGCTAGGAGAAGGATCAGGGCCGCCAATAGGTTGAGCACCGTGAAGACCAAGGCCCGTTCTTCGCCGAACTGAACGGCCGGGAAGGATTCCACGGCCACGGCCACCGTACTGGTCCGGACCGAGGTATCCCGCGCCGCGAGAACCCGCTGCAGCACCGCGGTCGCCTCGGCCGAGGCGGCGGTCCGCGACACCCCGGGTGCGAGGCGCCCCACCAGTCGTACCGACTCGAGCCCCGCCACGGTCTGTCCGAGCGAACGGACCGGAAGCGGCATCCATGCTTCGGACGCCACTGGGAAGCCGAACCCCGGCGGCATCACCCCGACGATCCGCGTGCTGACCCCGCTCACCCCGACAAGGGTGCCCACCACCGATCGGTCCGCCCCGAACCCCGTTTCCCAGGTCCGATGGGACAGCACGATCACCGGCTCGGCGCCGGCCTTCGCGTCCACCGGCAAGAGCGTGCGGCCCAGCCACGGCGGGGTTCTGGCCACGGTAAACAGCACCGGGTCGGCGATCGTCGCGTCCACCACTCGGCGGCCGTCGTCGGATCCGATCACGACCTCCCGGCCGGAGAACGCACCCAGCTCGCGAATCGCTGACAACGATGCTTTGAGGCCGGGGACATCCACGACGTCCACCAACTGCATCCTCCCCTGCACCCTCGGATCGATCCGAACGATTCGCTCGCCTTCGTCGAGCGGGAGAGCCCGGATCATGGCCGTATGGAGAAACGAGAACGTGAAGGTGCTCAATCCGAGACCTCCAGCAAGCACCAGCACGGTCAGTAGAGTGAAGCCGGGGCTCCGGCCCAACAGTCGAAAGGCGTAGCGGAGGTCCTGGATCTGGAACATTCGATCCCGCCGAGCGTTAGGGTGGAAACGTTCTTGCAACCCACTTGTCACCAGGGTGCCGAGTTCCCGAAACAGCAAGCGCCAAGGGGTTCGACCCTCGCTTGCCTGGGCCGCTACCCGCGCGGTGAAGGTGGCCCGCATGTCCCGACCCCAGTGGGCCCGAAACTCCCTGGGGAATGCGTGCAGAGCCACATCAAACGCCCGGCACCACCAGGGCTCCGGCCGCACCCCCCGTCCGCTCAGATGCCCCCCGGGATCAGTGATATTGAGCGAGCCCGGGCAACCAGCGAGGCCATCCGGCGGGCCTCCGCCGCGGCGGCGCGCCGTCCCGACGCGGTGATCGCGTAATAGCGTCGACGCTCATCGTCGTCTGGGTGCACCCGTCGGGGCTCGGTCGGCCGGACCAGTTCCTGCTCGACCAGCCGTTGAAGGGCACGGTACAGGGTCCCGGTTTCCACCGGGAGGGCGGCATCGGGATAGGTCTGGATGTCTTGGATGATCGCGTACCCGTGGCGCTCGCCGGAGGCCAGGGTCAACAGGATGTGGAACTCGATCGGACGCATCGGCAATCTACGTGCGCGGCGCACATAGGTTTCAAGCCCGAAGATATCCCCGCAAGGAAGCAACGGTGCGGAACCCCAGTTTGGTCCACACCGGCAGCCCATCGGGGCTCGCCTGGAGTGTCGCGGTCCGGCTGCCCCGGGCCCGCGCGGCCGCCAACACAGCGAGAACCAGGCGGCTGGCGAGGCCGCGGCGGCGTTGGCTCTCCTCCGTCGCGACATAGTGGACACCGACGTCGTCGCCGATTTCGAGGGTGAGCGCCACCGATACGAACCGGCCGGCGTCCCGAAGGCCGTGGGTCCGGACCCGGTCGTCTCGCACGGCGGACACCAGCGGGCCAAACATCCCCACTTGCCCATAGGCCCGTTCATTGAGATCGCCGATCACCTCAAGCGGCACCGACTCCACGTTCGGGGCGCCGCCGGCGAGATCCAGTCTTGGATCGTCGAGCGATACACCCATGCACGGGGTGGCGATGCCAGGCACTTCGATCCGCCCCGGGACCTGGTCGGCCACGGTCCACAGACAGGACGGCAAGTCGGGTCCGTCGGCCGGTGGTCTGGCGTCCACCGGGACAATCACGGCATCGAACCATGGGTTGTCGGTTGCGCTCGGGATCCGCGCCCCGAGAGCGTTAGGCAGACGGATCATCGCCCCAGGCCCGACCCCGTCGCGCCCGAGCACGGCCACCATCTCTCCAAATCCCTCGACAGAGCGACGAGCCAGTTCCCAGTCGTCGATGGTATGCGGCGTGGCCATGACTACTTCGGGTACAGGGTCCTGAGCCCTCGGACCACCGAGGTGCCCACCACATCCGCGTGCCCCATGCCCGGATGAAACTCGATCACCAACTTGAGCCCAGGGTACTGCCGGCCGGTCAGGACCCCGGCCAAGTGAGACATCCCACTCACGATCTTGCCAACCCCCTCGAGAAAGCCGTCGCCGGCCTCCAAACTGCCGGCGGCCAAGTAGACGCCGACCGGAAGATCCTTGTGATCCTTTGCATACCGTTCTTCCTGGCGGAAGATGTCGCCGTCGCCATACGCCATCGCGGGACTCGAGATCAGATATTTCTTGAAGGGCGAGCTCGGCTGAAAGATCGCCCAGGACGCAAAGAAACCGCCGGCCGACACCCCGAACAGACCGAGCCGGTTGGCGTCAATCGGATACTTGGCCAAAAGCAGCGGGAGCAACTCCGAGACGATCGCATTCAGGAATCCGGGCGCGCCGCCCACGCATTTGCCCGGCTCCGACTTCATGTCCCGACAGGCCTTCGCGACCACCTGGCCGAAGGGATCCTTCATCTCCCAATCCGGCGGTGAAAATTCGTAGATCCGCCGCCGAGCCCATACCGTGTCACCATCCGAGCCTGCCGTCCCAATACTGATGACAAACGGGTTGTCGATGACACCGGCCAAACTCCGCGCGGCGCCGTTCACAGCTGGAAAGGCCCAGTCGCCGTCGGTCACGACCAGCGCCTGGTACCTCCGGCCGTCACCGGGTTTGTAGTCCGGCGGCAGTCCGACGTTGATGGCGAAACGGACCCCCATCGACGGCGATTGGAAGGTGAATGACTCCACCGGATCGGTGGGCGTCGGACGCGGATCAAGCCGCTGGGCCGCAGCGACGTGGGTAGCGCCCAAAAAGACGAGCGCCGCTGGTAGCGCCTGGGTCGATAGTCGCATGGCCGGCCGATTTAGAGGTCAGGGCAAAGTCGGCCTGATACACGGGCCCGGTCAAGTGGTCCGGTGCTCTGGCTCTAGTGAGCTTGTGCCACCACCGGCGAAAAGCCAACCCCGTCCGAGCCACCTCCCGTCGCGAACGTGGCGACGATCCGGCCTGCCTCCAGATCGACAATCACGACTTGGCTAGCCTCCTTGAGCGTGACGATCGCCACCCGCCCGTCCGGCGACAGTGTCACTCCCTGTGGCGAGGCGGCTGTGCCGTTGACCGGGGGCACCTCGATCGAGGTGGTGATCCGCCGGGTCGCCACGTCGACGAGATGAATCTTCTCCGCGCCCGGGTCGGTCACGACGGCCAGACGACCGTCGGGCGTGATGGCAATCCGGTACGGCATCCCGAAGCCCGCGATCGTGGCCTCCACCTTACCGGTCATTGGATCCATCACGTGAATCGACTGGGAGGCGTTGCCCCCGGCCCAGACCTCCCGTCCGTTGGGCGTAACGGCAATGCCTTCCACCGGCGTGCCGACTGGGTGGAGCCCAAGCCGGGCCCGCGTCTTGAGGTCGAACACCGACACGCTGCCGGGCTGGACATTGGTCACGTACGCTTGGGCCCCGGTCGCGGACGTTGCGATCATATGAGAGAGCCCGGCCCCGGTCTCAATGGTCGCCGCGACGGCTCCGGTGACGAAGTTCACCAGTGCGATCACTCTGGCCGCCTCCGAGGTCACGACGAGCATCGTGTCTCCCGGGAGGAACCGGATCCCATGAGGCCGCTTCAACACCCCGAGGTCGATTCTCCGCGCCGCGGTTCCCCGGGATACGTCGACCACTAACAGCGTCTGGCCCACAGCACGCCGGTCGCCATACTCGGCCACCACGGCCCACCGTCCGTCGTGCGACACCGCCACTTCGTGCGGCGCCACCGCCGTCGGCAGGGTCGCCACCGATGCTCCTGTCGCAACGTCAATGATTGAAACCGAAGCGGCTGTCATGTTGGCCGCGATGATGGTCCCAGTCCCCGCTTGGGCCAAGACGGCGGTCGGAAACCACGCCAACACCGTGCCCAACCATTGGACTCGCATAGGCATCCCTCGATCGGTAGTGCGATTGGTACCCTAGAGTCCCTACTCCGACTGGTCGGAAATGGTTTCCAACTAGGGCACCGAGCTGGTGACGAAACTGCGGATTCCGGAGTACTAAAGGCATGTCCACATTGAGCGTAGGCGTCGTCCTTGCCACCGCATTCCTGGCCGGCGCTGCCGGATGCAACACCAGTCCGGCCGAGGCCCTGTCCGGCCCCTGGAACAGCGACGGATTCAACCTTCTGATAACGCCCGACAGCACCGCTGCCTGGGGCAATTGTAGCTATGGCAAGATCCCGGGTGGCTTGGCACCCGACGGGGCCGGTCGGTTCCAGGCCACCTTTGACTACACCTTCTATGCTGGGGCCAACGGGTCCAAGCCCGTAACCACCAGGATCCGACTGGAGGCCCGTCTCAAGGGCAACCAGCTCACTGTGACGCTCGATCCAATGACGAACGCTGGGCCGGCCATCCACATCCTTGCCCGCGGGAGCGGCAGACCTTACCTGCCCTGCCCCTAGCGACTCTAGTCAGATCGCCGCTGCTAACGGCCTAACGGTCGGCGTCCGAATCGCACTGAAAGAACGACGAGCGGCCACAACTCAGTCGCACCCGTTGTTCGCACACGCGATAAAGTACGCCCCGATCACCGCCAGAAACCCCAGCGCATCCGCCGCGGCACCGCCAACGCCAAGCTTGGAACCGAGCCGTAGCCCGAGATACACCGTGCGCCGGTTCCGGATCACCTGCTCGCCGGCCGGAAAGGTGGTGACCGGCACCACGAATGAGTGGGCCGTGACCCCAACCCGGTCGCTCCACATCAGCGAGGCGTCCGCCGTGAACCGCTGGATCCCAGTCCTACCCCCCAACATCAGTCCGGGTGACAAGTCGAGGGACGCTTTCGGCGACAGCCACAAACGAACCCGAGGTTTGGCCGCCAAGTAGAAGTCGCCGAGGAAGCCCGCGCCGATCGATGCGCCCACAGCCACTCGCCCGTTCAGGTTCCGCATCCCGCCGAGTTCGACCGTCGGAAGAAACCATCCGCCAGGCTCGAAGCTCACTTGTCGGTCCACCGACGACAAGCGCACGCTGTAGCTGGCCTCAGTGATCCAGAAGGACCGGCATTCGGTGAGAGGCCGACCTCGAAAGCAGCTCCGATTCGGGCTCGGAGGGTCGGTCTGGGCTAGGGCCGAACTGAACGCGGCAACGATCAGCAGGGGGGTGAGCAGGCGGCGAATCATTTGGGCTTTCACCAGCACTTCGGTCATGACGGCGATAGCTACGCCGGCACCGTGACCCAAACGTGATCTCGAGTCGGGAAGGGAGATGGCCGGGGACTACTCGGGCGGCTTGGGAAGCGAGCCGGTTTCTTCGTGCCGCGCCAAGAGGCGTTCGGCAAAGTCGACCCGCTCCTCGAGCTCCGCCAACCGGAGCCGCATCTGATCACCCTCCTCCACCTGGAGCCGGAACGCGTCGAGTTCGTCGGGATGGAGGCCCGGCAGGTGCTTTCGTTCCAACCGTCGCTGCATCGCCTGGATCAGCGTCACGCCTCCGTACGCGAACATGCCCGCTGAGACCAACGCGACCATGACGCCGAAGAACTTCAGGATATCTTCCATTCGACCGACCTCATCGAGAGTGACTCCTGCCGACCACCGCCATCGTACGGGTGACCCTTGCCGAAGGTTTCGCGACCGAGCGCCATCCGGAGCATTAGGCAGGCGAGGGCACAGCCACCGCCCCTCGTTACGGGCCTGCTCCCTTCGGATGGGCGTCAAAATACCCGTCGGCTACGGCCCGAAGCGCCTCGTCGCACCACGACTCCAGCCAGGCGAGAATCGAAGGTTGAGACTGACGAATGCGCCATTCCCAATCGTTGAAGTACCAGACCGGCGAATCGTCTTGGCCAACGCATCGAATGAACTCAAACTGCTGGGACAACCGGCCGGCGATCAGCAGGGTATCCGCCGGGAGCGCGAAGGTAAGCGGTGGTTGGGGACCCTCAACGGCCCATGCCGCCGGAATCTCGGACGTCATGGCCAGAACGTCTCGGTAGCGAACCGCGATATGGTCGGAAGCAAACAGACGACCGGACCGGTGCCCCATGACCTCGAGAAACCGCCGATACGTCCGAGGCAAGCGAAGCTGGTACTTGGTTTCGAGCGCCGCGATTTCCGTGGCGCCGCATCCAACCAGATCCGGGGCGGAGGCGACGCTCCCGGCCTCCATTCGGGCCACCAGCTGACCGAACCGGTCTTCACTCATGTAGCCTGGCTTCCAAGCACCCCGAGGACCACGACGCCTTTGCCGAGCCTCGCCCGGTAGGGCCAGATCCTCGGTGGCGACTGCGCTATCTTAAACCAATGGAACCGAAACGCGCCCCCGAGTGGCACACCACGACCTGGCTCAACACGATCGAGCCGCTCACTCTCGAAAGTCTTCGAGGGCGAATCGTGGTGCTCCACGCGTTCCAAATGCTTTGTCCGGGTTGTGTCGCCCGCGGGTTGCCGCAGGCTCAACGGGTCGCGGAGCACTTCGCGAGTGCCCCGGTGTCGGTCATCGGGCTCCATACCGTCTTCGAGCACCACGAAGCCATGGGCCTTCCGTCGCTCCGGGCGTTCCTCCATGAATACCGAATTCAGTTCCCGGTCGGCGTCGACCAACCGGGCCTCAGCGGTGATCCCATCCCCCGCACGATGCGAGCGTATGCCATGCAGGGGACGCCGACGACAGTCATCATCGACGGGGAGGGGCGGCTTCGCGACCAGATCTTCGGCGTCCACGACGACTTGCTGCTCGGCGCCCAACTCGGGAAGTTGCTGACCGAGCCCCGCGCCTACCGCTGAATCCGGATGGTGGTTCCGTCCGAATCGCCGTCGTTCTCGTGGTTCTGTTTCTTGTCGAACAGAAACTCTGGGTTGTCGTACCCTTTGACCGTCATCGTCAGCGTAATCCCTTGCTCGTTGTCGAACGGCCGACTCTCCATCTTGCAGTACCCTTGCTCGTCGGTGGTGCACCGCGAGGTCCCAATGATCGCGCCCGACCACGCCGCTCGAACGATCACGTTCGGGGCCGGCCGGTGCTTTTCATCGTGCACCCAGACCCCAACCTGGCCCTGAATCTTGCCACCGCTCCCGCTCCCCCCCATCTCGTCGTCGAGGTCGGCGATATGCGGGGTCGAGGGGTCGGCTAGCCGGGCGAATCCGGCCAAGAGCGGAACCATCGTCAAGAGCACCAGTCGTGTCATGCGGCCTCACTAGAGAGAGAACAGGGCGTTTGATGCCGTCCCCCAATATACCGGGGCCGCTCTCCACGGCCGTCCCGTCTTCCCTCCGACGAGTCGCTGGTTGTTCACGAACAGCTTGATTGTCGCTCGC
>JAYVJS010000052.1:0-2962 GCA_043769075.1 Gemmatimonadota bacterium
CTAGCATGCCGGGAACTCCGTCTGGAAGTCCGAATGTGCCTTGGGTTGTGCCGTCAACCGGTACGCTCATGCGCTACTCATCCGAGGGATACATGCAATAGACGGCCACGTTGGGCGATTTTCCGACGGCCGGGCCAGGTGTCACATCGGGTGGTACCGGCCCACCCGAAACCGGATGAGCGGCGGATGATCACGCCATTCCCGCCTGAAGCTCCGGATCCCGTCGGCAATCCCCGGCTGAAGTCTCGACCTCCATCGGACCCGCCCGGGCTCCTGAAACCAACACAGGGCCGCGCCCGTACCCTTCGACACCTCGACCCTGGCCGTTCATGACCGGCGCACGATCGTGGCTTGACCGGAACCAGCTGGCACCAGGGTACCCATTCACCGAACGGCGGTCGCGTGGTCAACCGGATCAACAAGGTCCACGGCGAATTCGTCTGGCATCAGCACGCGGACGAAGTCGAGTTGTTGGGGTGTAGCACTTGAGCGCCCCGAACGATCTCGGCGAACCCCTCTTGCCGGCGACGGCTCCGCTCTGGAGCCGCCGCTCGCTCAGGTGGTTCTTCCTCGTGTCGTTTGGGATTCCCTGGCTCGGCTGGACGATCGTGGCCCTGACCGGTGTCGGCGATTCGGCGCTCGGCACGGCGCTCTTCTACACCGGCGACTTCATGACGGTGGGAGGATTTGTCGCGGCCTACGTGGCCGCCGGGCGGCCCGGCGTGATGAGCCTGCTCCGGCGTTACTTCCAGGTGGCCGCGCCGGTGCGGTGGGTGCTGGCCGCGGTGTTCCTGCCGTTCGTCTGGATTGCGCTGGCGCTACTGGCCTACGGCCTGACCCACGACGGGATCGGGCGGGTGGTACCAGCCGGTCTGCTCACGTACCTGACCGGCGCCGGACAATTGATCGCCTTCACGACCGGCCCGTTAGGCGAAGAGGCCGGGTGGCGGGGATTTCTCTTGCCGCGGCTGCTGGGCCGCTACTCGCCGATCGTCGCGAGCCTCGTGCTGGGCCTGCTGTGGTCCGCGTGGCACTATCCGCTCTACTACAACGCCGCGTTCGCCTCGGTCGGGGGCACGGCCAAGTTCACCTTCGACATTCTCTGCTACAGCATTCTCCTCACCGTGGTGTGGGCCCACACCCGGGGCAGTGTGTTTTGGGCCATCATCCTCCACTGGACGATCAACGTGACGGCCAATGTCGTTGCCGCGGTTTTTCCCGATATTCGCCCGCCGGCCGACGAGGCGCGGTGGCTGTTGGCGGGTTCGTTGGCGGTGGTCACCGCCGCGGTGGTGGCACTGGTCGGACCCCGCCGGCTCCGGTCCAAGGTCGCTGAGACGTTGGCCGGGCTCGGCGCCGAGTCGATCGAGGCCGACCAGCGCCGATAACGGCAGCGCCGCCGCGCCCCGCTCGTCCAAGAGCTCCGGGGCCTCCCGGTTATCACGACGGAGGCCGACGTGGACTTTGCTGAGACAACCGCGACCGGAACGGTAACGCTGACGTACTTCCTCTACCGCTTCACCAACGGATTCAAACTCCAGAAACGGATCGCCCGACTGACGTTCCAGGCCACCAGGGTCGAAAAGAACTAGGGTTGCTAAAGCCGGCGTCAGCGTCGCCATGGGGCCGACGACGGTTGCCACTCCACTGACGCGATCACGAAGAGAACGCGGTCCTCGCCTATGAGCCGCTTCGGATGGTGGCCTTCCGGTTATCGAAGGCGCCGACGGGCTTCCCGTTCCCAAACGCGATCAAGGCGATCTGGACCGTGATCTACTTCGAGCCCGCGACGGGCGCCACCGACGTTAGCCACGGTCTCGCTCACTGAGCCCCGAGCGCCCTCAGTTCGTCCCGCTCGCGAACGCCTCGATCACCTGAACTCCCTCGCCGCAGCTCGATCGGCCCACGTCGCCCCCGGTGGCGACGATGTTCCACCGAGCCGCCAACCCGGCGCCCGGCCCCCAGGTGTCGGACCAACCGGGCACGGCCGCGAAGTCCGGCATGGCAAGTACCGCGGCGGTCGTCCCGAACCAGGCCCGGGTGGCGATCAATTCCACGATCCGGGGCACGCCGGTGGTCTGGAGATAGCGGAGCATGGCCGGCGCCGTGTACTCGAGCGGCAGCCCGAACGCCGCCTGGAGCCGTTTGTAGGTGCCGCCCAGCGAAGTGATGGTCGGGGTGCCGATCGGGCCGCCTAACGTGACGGCACGGTTCCCCATGGCGTGGAACGACTGGGTCAGCGTCCGGCTGACGGGGCCGTTGGCCGCGATGACCTTGACCTGGTGATAGTCGTCGGCCCGTTGCTGGGCGGGCGCCACGCCGAAGAGCGTCGTCGCCGGCGCGGTCGGAGCCGGATACATCTGCCCCCGGTCGCAGCTCGAGCGGGCCAGATAATACATCTCGTGGCTCAGCGCATCGCCCGCCACGGCCCCCCCGATCGTCAGGGCTCCGGACACCGGCGCCATCGCCTCGGCGCTGGCGAAGTCGAGCGGGGAAAGGGTGCTGCCACTGACCACGTTGAGGTCGCGGCGGATCAGAACCCGATCGGCGAGAGACGGCTGAACCGCGAACCGGTACGCCACCAGATCCCGATCCCCGCCCGGCACGCCCGCGATGGTGAAGGTCGGGAACAGGGCGGAGGGACTGCCGAAGGCCCCGCCCAGGTTTAGGACCACGGCCTGGGAGCCCGTCAGTCCGACGGCCGACCCGTTGACGATCTTGGTGCCGCCCGAAAACGGCGGGCAGTCCACGATCGGCGCCGCGCTCATCTCGGCCCGGGTCATGAACCGGACGTTGATGGTGGTCGCCGTCGTGCCGAACGGCCGAATGACGTGCGCAAAGGCGGCGAGGCCCGACGTGATGGAGAACCGGAACACGCCCGCGCTCGGAATCACCTGGGTCCACGGGCCGTTGCCGTCTCGATAGGCGCCCCAGATGGCGTAGGGCGTGCCACAGTTCGTGA
>JAYVJS010000053.1:0-6575 GCA_043769075.1 Gemmatimonadota bacterium
GACCGGCGATCGAATCCAAGCTGACCCGGGCCGGACTCCCGGCGGAGTTTTCGTATCTGCCGCTAATTGAGAGCGGCTTTTCCAACGCCGCGGTAAGTCGGAAAGGGGCGGCGGGCATGTGGCAACTGATGCCCGCGACGGCCCGTGAATTAGGCCTCCGAGTCGACCCGTGGGTCGACGAGCGTCGCGATGCCAATCTGGCCACGGACGCTGCCGTTCGTCATCTCGGCGGCCTTGCCCGGACCTTCGAATCGCCCCTCTTGGCGGCGGCGGCGTACAACAGCGGGGCCGGCCGGGTAAGCCGGGGCCTGGACCAGATCACCGGCGGCGATGCCGGCTTCTTCGAATTGGCCGATCGCGGGCTTCTCCCAAAGGAGACCCGCAACTACGTCCCGCAATTGCTCGCAGCGGCAGCGATCGGACGCGACCCCGGACGGTTTGGGTTCTCGGTAGGGGCGCGGGGCGCGACCCGAGTGGATTCGATCTTAGTTGATCGCCCGATTCGGCTATCGACGGCCGACCGCGCATTGGGACTCGACCACCTGACCCTTGCAGCGCTCAATCCCCAGCTCATCCGCGGCATCACGCCGCCGGGTGGATCGTGGCTCAAGGTCCCACCCGGATTGGCCGACACCTCACTCCGGCTCGGCGATCTGCCCGCCATCGTGGTTGGATCCGACCGTCCGACCCGGGGAGACCGTTGGGGGCCGATCGTCTGGGTCAAGCGGGGCGACACCGTCGAGGACCTCGCCGCGCGTCACGGGGTCAGCGAAGCCCGTCTCCGGCGGCTCAACGCGATCCCGACCTGGTATCGCCTCCGGGCCGGCCAAGCGCTCCGACTCCCGGCGACCTAACGTCGCAGCGTGGTCACCGGCGTCCGCGCCACCCAGAGGTCATCGGTGCGGGCCAGGATCTCAAGATGACCGAGGGGACTCTGGGTGCTTTCGACGATGACCCGATTCCCTGGTAGGACGGCTTCGACCGCCGCCGCCACCCACCCCGGGTCGGCACCGTGATCGGCCGAAACCACGACACCCCGCATGCTGGATGCCTTGATCGGCAGCCGCCCGGCCCGCACCACGCTCGCGGTTTCCGACCCGGTGACCGCAGGCGGTGGATTCACTAACACGAAGCGGGCGCCCGGCATCATCGCCGACACCGCCACGGCGAGCTGCCCCGCTCCACCAACGATCGCGATGAAACCGCCGGGTCCCTCGAGTCCGAGGAAGGTCGCAATCGCCTCCGCCGTTAGCGTGGTCGGGCCGGCCATCGGAGCCGGCTGGCCGCCGAAGTCCAGCTCACCATCGACCACCGGTACCACGGTGCCGCAGACCGGGCACCCAACCGTACCCGCCATGACCCGACGGCCTTCCATCCGGTCAGGAAGCAGCACCACGAATTGCTCGGTATGGTCCGCGATGCATTTCAAGTGGTCGGTGAGTTCGATGAACATCACCAAGCCGCGCCGAGTTGCACCGAACCAACATCCACGTGCCGGGGCCGGGTCGCGATCCAGTGAACCACGGCCGCGACGTCGTCGGGGCGCAGCATGGATGCTCGGGACGGGAGGTCATCGCGGTGGTCGGGATCGAGCGGGTCCCACAGCGGTGTATCGACGGGGCCCGGGCTCACCAACGTGCAAAGCACGCCGCTGCCCCGATACTCCTCGCGAAGCACCTCGTGGAGCCCGCGGGCCCCGAACTTGGTCGCCGCATAGGCGGCGTTGCCGGCCAGAGCGAGGTGGTCGGCAATGCTTCCAACCAGCACATGCCGCCCAGAGCCTCGGGCTCGCATCAGCGGGAGCAGGCGCCGAGCCAGTTCATACGGCGCCCTCAGGTTGATGCGGTAGAGCTGGTCGAGGGTGCTGACGGGCGTGGTCTCAAAAGGCCCGAGATCGAACCCGCCGGCGTTATTGACCAGAAGATCGGGAATCCCCAGCCTCCCGACGGCCGCAACGAGTGCATCAAGCCCCTCATCGGTCGCCAAATCGGCGACGACATCAATGACGCCTGGCCCTCGCGGTTCCGGCAAGTGACGAGCCGCCCGCACCACCGTGGCACCCTCTCCGCCGAGAGCGGTCGCAATGGCCGCACCAATTCCCTTCGAGGCTCCGGTCACAACGGCGAGCTGGCCGACGAGGGCCGTCACCGCCTACATCCGTCCGATTCGAGGCCCGTGCACGAGCCGGAGAAACTCCTCCCGGGTGCTGGCGTCCTCTTTGAAGACACCCCGAAGCGAACTCGTCACGGTCGTCGAGTTCTGTTTCTCGACCCCTCGCATCATCATGCAAAGGTGGGACGCTTCGATCACCACGCCCACGCCGGCCGGCTCCAACACCTCCATGACGGCATCGGCCACTTGGTCGGTAAGCCGCTCTTGAACCTGCAAGCGCCGGGCAAAGATCTCGACAATCCGGGGCAGCTTGGACAAGCCGATTATTCGGCCCTTGGGCAGGTACGCCACGTGGGCCCGCCCGAAAAACGGCAGCATGTGGTGTTCGCACATCGAATAGAGCTCGATGTCGCGGACCAATATCATGTTCTCGTGCGATTCCTCGAACACCCCACCGCCGACGACATCGGCCACCGACATTTCGTACCCGCGGGTCAGCCAGCGGTAGGCCTTCTCGACCCGTTCGGGGGTCCGCTGGAGCCCGTCGCGGTCGGGATCCTCGCCGATCGATTCGAGGATGGCGCGGACATGCGACTTGATGCTAGTCGCCTCGGTATTCGACATAGTTCCTCGGAGTTTCCCAGAGTCGGATCAGAGCCAATTTGCCGGCCGGGAGACGAGGGCCGATCTGCTCCCAACAATACACCGCAATGTTCTCGGCCGACGGCATTCGGTCGCGAAACCACGGCACGTCCAGATTCAGATTCCGATGATCAAGGTGACTGATCACCACTTCGTCCGCGATCCGCTTCACGATCCCGACGTCGACCACATACCCGGTGTCCGAATGAATGGGCCCCTCGACCAGCACGTCAAGCTCGTAGTTGTGCCCGTGATAGTTCGGATTGTTACAAGGCCCAAAGGTGATCCGATTCCACTCGTCTGACTTGGCCGGATTATGGAGCCGATGGGCGGCGTTGAAGTGCAGCCGTCGCGCGACGACACAGGTAGGCATGCGGACTCCTGACATGAAAAAGAGAGGCGCCGACCCGACAACCGTCGGTCGGCGCCCCAACATCGGATGATACCCAAGAGGTTTATTGAAGCCCGAAGTGGAATGTTCGGCGCCCTCACCGTGAACGTCTGCCTTCCCCGAGGGGCATGGCATCAGCTACAGTATGTGGGCCCAGCTACGGACCTGTTGGCTCAAAAACTGGTTCCCAGATACCACCCGACATCACTATTATAGGAAGTCGAAGCGAGGCCGTCAACGCGAACCGAGGGCGGATCGATGATCAATCTGATTGGCGCAATCATTGCTCTGGTTCTGTGGCTGGTCGGCACGTTTCTGATGCCGGTCGGGCTCGGCCTGATTCATATCTTCCTCGCGGCAGGCGTGGTCCTCTTGATTCGGTGGTGGGCCCTCCGACCGATCGGCGGCCGGGCCTAGATCTCCCAGTTCGAAAAGACCACCCCGACCGCAGGTGAGATCTCGGGGTGGTCGGCCAGGACCATCCGCAAGTCGGTCCAGTGGACTCGAAATCCGAGTTCCATTAAGTCGCCGTAGGCCTCCCGAAACCCAGTTTGGCAACGGATCGTGACCCGGGCCAGTTGTCGGGCAGCTGCCTCGGCAATCAGCCCCAGAACCAGGGTGCGGAACGACGCCCGGTCGGCCGCCACCAGTTTTAGCACTCGCAATTCGCTCGCCGGCCTGGTTTCCGCCAGGGCGGCCGAGTGCCAGAGCGCGGCGGCCCGCCACTGCCCTCCTTCACGAACCACCGTGAGGTCCCCCAGTGCCTGATCGACCGTCAGCGCGGCCTCACGGCTTACGTCCAGTCCCGGCATGACCGAGGTCACCAGGCCCCGAAGCTCGTCGATCCAGGCCGCTGGGGGACCCAACCGCGAGCCCAACTCGGTCAATGGTCCCGCGGCTCCGACGGCCTCGCGGGTCAGGGAGACCGTCAGGTGGCCGGGCCGGAAACCGAGCCGACTGTAGAATCCGATGTTGTCGACGGTCCGCGGCATCGTCTCGAGCCCAATGACTCGGCAGCCTTTGGCCTTGAGGAAGTCGACCCCGGCCTGAACGATTCGGCGTCCCAAGCCCCGTCCCTGGCAATCCGGTCGGACCGCGAGTGGGCCCATCCAACCCTCGTGGCCTAGCGCATGGACCACGTTGAACGCCGCCAGGTGGCCCTGTCCGTCGCGCCAATGGAGCGCCCCGTCTCCGGCGGCAGCGATCGCAAACCGCCAGATGGCGGGACTCAGCGGCGGGACCCGAACGCCGGTCATGCCATCGCGATGGTAGCGCTCGGTGAACGCATCGGAAAAGACCCGATTGACTTCATCCACATCGGCCGGAGAAAGCCGGAGCGGTCCGCGAACTTCGTTAGGCTGCGGCACCAGGTAGCTCCAGGGTCCCGAGGGGTTCGTCGTGGGCGGTCGCGACCCCCCGTTCGACGTCATAGGCAATCCGAATGATCCGATCAAACCCGTCGCGAACCGACTCAATGTGGGTAATCAGCACGACTTGCGGGAACCGATCCGCCAAGCCGCGGAGCAAGTCGACCACGGCGTTCCGGCGCTCTTCATCGAGCGACCCGAATACCTCGTCAAGCACCAACATCGAAAACGGTTGCCCGGCGCGATCAGCAATCATTTGGCTGATCGCAAGCCGGAGCGCCAAGTTGACGACATCTTCTTCGCCGCCGGAAATCACCGTTTTGGCCTCACCATCGTCGACGATCGAGGCCGCGTAGTCCTCGTCGAGGTCAAGGTCCGAGTAGCGGCCGTTCGTCAATTCTCGGAGCAGCGCCGACGCGGCGTCGGCCAGCTCAGGCCGGAGGGTCGCGTTGAGGTCGTCGCGCAAATCGGAGAATGCCCGATCGAGCTCCTGGTTCAAGAGAATGTCCCCCTTGAGTCGGTCGACGTCAGCGACCCGCCGGGTCCGGTCCTCCCGACGACGGGCCACCGCCGCTTGGTGCTCGATCGCCCCGCTCCGCTCGCCGGCAGACCGCACGGCCGCCACCACCGCGGCCTCGCGCTCTCGGTCGGCGGTCGCGAAGGCTACCCGGACTTGCTCGTAGACCTCGGCCGACCAACCTAACGCCGTCAGCCGGCCCGCGAGATCGAGCACTCTGGCCTCGATCCGAGTCAGGTTCTGCTCTGCCTCCTGCGCCTTAGGCACCAGACTGGCCGCCCGTTCGGCCCGGGCCGAGAATCGAACGACCTGCTCCCGGATCGGCTCCAACATGGCGAGCCGTTCGCGGACCTTTGTATGGAGGGCCTTGTCGTACTCCGTCGGCGTCTCCGCCAGTCGTTGCCGGAGGGGGCCTAACCGTTCGGCCGCCTCGGTCCGGGCCGCCTCGGCCCTGGTCCGTTCGGCCACCGCCGCCTCGGCCTGGGCGGCCGCCATCGCGGCCGCTTTCCGATCGCGCTCAGCCTCGTCGACCACTAAGCGCGCCTGAGCCAACTCCTTCGGCTCAGCGGACAGCTGCTTGATCCGATCCCGATAGTGACGCCCGTCAGAGGCAATCAAATCGAGTTTCACGCTCAAGTCGTCGAGGACCGCCTCGTACTCCTTGCCCAAAGGCTTGCCACATGTCGGACAGACCCCGGTCGGCCCGGCCGCCTCTAACCGGCTCTTCTGTGCCTCCACATCTTCATGTTGTTGTAACAGCCCCTTTCGCATTGTTTCGGCATCCTGCTTGTTCCGGACCCAGTTCGTCCGCTCTTCCTCGACGACGGCCGCAGCCGCTTCGACCTTGAGTTGCGCCGCTGCGGCATTGGTTTTCGTCTGCTCGACCCGGGCCCGGTCGGGGAGCTGGCCGATCCGCTGCTCCAGTTCGGCCAGTGCCTTCGCGACCATCGTGATTTGGGTCTCGAGAGCCATCCGCCCCGCGAATGACTGGGCCAGCCCGTCGAGCCGATTCCGCTCGGCAACCAGCGCCTCCCATTCGAGCGTGGCGGGCGCCAGCTCGTCGCGTTTGGCCTTGGCCTCGAGCGACTCCGCCAGATCCCGATCGAGCGACTCGAACGCTCGCCGTGCTTCGATGGCGGCATGCTGCGCGATGTGGAGGTCGGTTTCGGTAGCCTGCACCGCCTCCCGCCGGCGCTGCATCGCCTCCCACTCGGGGGCAAGCTTGGCCACCGCCAGCTCAACCGCCTTCTGGTGGGCTTGGGTTGCGGCGGCGCTCTGAGCGGCCGAGGCAACTCGGGTGGCTGCTTCTCGCTCTTCGCGTTCGAGTTCCGGGAGGTCGATCAGTCCCGATTCAGCCGCCTGCAGCGCCGCCTTCAGGGACGAGCGCTCCTCCTTGAGCTTGACTTGGACCGTGGCCAGCCGCTCGTAGCCGAGGACCCGGCTCAGAAACCTGGCCCGCCCCGGCGCGGTCATGGCGGCCCTGGTGGCCAATTCCTTCTGGCCGGTGAAGTAGGTGTTGAAGAACTCCTCCTTGGTCATCTTGAGG
>JAYVJS010000054.1:0-4905 GCA_043769075.1 Gemmatimonadota bacterium
GTCACGTCGCGCTCCGGGCGCCCGGTGGGACCGAACACCACGGTGGCCCGGAGGTCGGCCTCGGGAATCGGTTGGCCGAGCCGGGCGGAGAGAGCTTGCAACGCGGCCGGCGAAGCGGAATCCGCGGCCGTGATGGCCGGAATCGGCGGGCGGGTTCCGCTAATCATGACGCGATGGTCGGACGCGGCGTCCAAATAGACGAGCCGGTGGACCCGTTCCGGATGGCGGGCGGCGAAGCCGGTGAGCTCGTCGCCCGCGATCGAGTGCCCGACCAGATTCACCCGCGGTAGGCCGAGCGAGTCGAGCACGGCCAATAGGTCGGACACCCGGGTCTCGATATCGTACCCAGCCGCCGGTTGGCTCGAAGCGCCGAAGCCGCGCCGGGTGATCGCAACGACATGGAAGTCATCGGTGAACTCCGGGGCGAAGTCATCAAATACATGCCCGGTGTTCCCGAGGCCCGCGAGGAAGATCAGGGGCTCGCCAGTGCCGCCCCAGTCGAGGACTTCAAGAGAGACTTGGGGAGCAACCGTGATCTGTCGGTCAGTGTGGGGAGACGGGTCACGCCAGACGGCCGGCCCGGACACCGGGACTTGACGGTCGGGTCCTCTTGCGCAGCCGAACATTGAGGCAAGAACCACCAACACTCCGAGTTGCTGCATTGCGGACACCTGACCGACCAGTCGAAAGGGTCTGAGTCAGACCAGGCCCGGTCCGAAACGGTTGCGTCCGGGCCGGTCTCACCTTGACGCCGGTCCCGGGCGCTCTGAGGCCCTATCGGAGCCTCAGGGATTCAGAGTTCCATCAACCGAGTGGAACCGGAGTGACAACACCGGTCGCAAGGTCGTACACCCCTCCCACGACTTTGAGTTTGCCTTCTCGGATGAGCCCGCTGATGACCGGGGACCCTTCGGCGAGGATCAGGGCCTGGAGCCGGACGTTTTCGCGAGTAGCCATCGCCAGGTCGCCCTTGGCCGACCGGGAGGCGGGAATGATGTGCTGATACAAGGTGCTGATTTGGCCGGGAACGGGGTCGCCCTTCACGGCAGCCGCGACGGCGCCGCAACTCGAGTGACCGAGGACCATGAGAACCTGGGAGCCGAGAACTGCGGTGCCGAACTCGAGGCTGGCGATGATGGATGAGTCGGCGATGTTGCCGGCGACCCGGGTCACGAAGACGTCGCCGAACCCCTGGTCGAACACGATTTCAATTGGGACCCGGGAGTCAGCGCACCCGAGGAAGGCCGCAAAGGGGGCCTGCTTCGGGGCGGTTTCCTTAACCCGGGCCAGGTTGCGGTTCGGGGCGGTGGTTCGCCCCTCGACGAAACGCCGGTTGCCGTCCATCAGCCGTTGGAGTGCTTCGTCCGGGGTGGCCGGCCACGCCTCGTCGGAGCGGCTCCGAGCAGCGACGGCCACTCCCGGGAGCCCGGCGAGCATCGGCGCCGACAGGGCGATACCGGCCCCGGCGGCGAGGAAATTACGGCGGCCAATCTGACTTGACGGCAACGGACTCATGTTCGGTCTCCAAAACGTTGGTGTGGGGGAACTCTGCTGCCTTCAGTCGGCGCGGGGCCGGATCGGTTGCGGGGCCATCGCGAGGGTCCCGGTCGACTTCGGGTCAAGGTTGGGCGGAGCCCAGTGCCGGGTTGGCTTGGTCGGGAAGACCATGACCCGGATGCCGGAACCCCTTTTTCGCCGTTGGGTTGGGGTTCGCGCCTTTTCGAGCGTGGCGCGAAGGGCCGCCAATCGTTCCAAGACCTCTGCCTTGATCCCCATTTGGAACCTCCATTTGTCAGGGAGGGTTTCGTAGCGCCGGACCATCCGGGCCGCTGTTCCCCGACGCGATGAACCTAGGCTCCGGGCCAGACAGGCACAATTTGAAGATTCCTCGGTCATCCTTCGATTTTTCTTGGTTCCGAAGACCCGAACGGGACGCCGACCGGCGCCAGCTCGAAATCGAATTACCCCAAATCCTCCGCTTGGCCGTTCTAAGGGCGGAGAACTCAGACGACCACGGCCGTCACCGCCACCGCCGGCCGGTTCCGGCTCGAGGCTTCGGGCGGCCCCGACCTGACCCTTCGAGTCACGGCCATCGGCTACCGACCCTTCAGTCAAGGTGTTCGGATCGGCGATAGGCCCGCCATTTCCTCGAACAGGCCCGGATGCGGTATGTTCGGATCTCGTCGAAGGCGGAGTTGATTCACACCGCCCCCGGCACCGGCCACAACTATCCGTTCGAAACGCCGGAATTTCTCCTCGACCTGGTGCGCCGAGCCCTGGCCGACAGCGCCATTCGCTCGGCAAAGGCGCCGGCGTCCTAGTCTCCGAAAAGGAATGACCCGATGACTCGAGGGCTCGTTGCGGTTGGTTTCTTGTCGATCGCGCAGGCCCTCGGCTTTGCGCCGCTCGAGGCCCAGACGCGGGACCCCGCTCGTGAAGCGGCCTACCAGCGGTATTGGGACTTTGCCTCGCTGATCCGCGGCGGTGTCGTCCAGCCGGGTTGGCTCCCCGATGGCCTGAGCTTCTGGTATGCCGACCACGGGCCCGACAGCACCGTCATCTACCGGGTCGATCCTGCCGCCAACACTCGGGCGCCTCTGTTCGATCTGCCCCGGGCTCGCGCAGCCGTCGCCTCGGTGCTGGGGCATCAACCGGCATTTCGGGGTCTTCCGTTCGACCGGTTCACTTGGACCGATGACCGGAATGGCGTCCGGTTCGAGGTCGAAGGCCGGGCCATGGTACTCGACCTGGCCTCCTATGCGGTGCGGCAGGTCCCCACGCCCACGGCCGAAGAGGTGAGCCGAAGGGCGCCCCGGCCGATCAACCCGGGAGAGTTCGGATTCCCCCTAATGGAGGTTCCCTCGCCGGATGGGCGCTGGTTCGCGCTCCACCGGGACCACAACCTCTGGCTCCGCTCCAGCATCGATGGCCGGCTCCGTCAACTGACCGCCGACGGCAAGGAGAACCAGGAGTGGATCGTCGGCGGTGGCCTCTTCGTCAGGCCGGTGGCGGCGCAGTGGTCTCCGGACGGGAATCGGCTCGCGGCCTTCCGACTCGACAGCCGCAACGTTCGAAAACAACCGCTCGTTCACTGGCTCGATCCCGCCGAACAAGTCGTCATGGATTTGAATCCGATCCCGGGCGGAGCGATTCAGCAGCTCGAGCTTGCGGTCATCGATGTGCTGTCAGAGCGGGCGGTGACGGTCGATATCGGCCCGGCCCGCGATCAATTCCTGTCCCGATCGGCTGGCGGCCGGACGGCAAGGAACTGCTGTTCTATCGGCTGAGCCGCGACTTTCGCCGGCTCGACGTCATGGCCGCGGATCCGAAAACCGGGACCTCACGGATCATTCTCACCGAAACGTCCAAGACCTTCATCGAGGGCTACTCCGATTGGCCTTCGCTGTTGTTCACGCCGCTGTGGGACCGGAACCAGTTTCTCTGGCTCTCGGAGCGCGACGGCTACCGGCATCTCTATCTCTACGACCTGAACGGTGCGGTGGTCCAGCGGCTGACTTCGGGCAACTTCCCAGTCACCGACGTCGCGTCATTCGACCGGAAAACCGGATCGGTGTATTTCCTGGCCAGCAGTGATCCGGACCGGCCGTATGACACCCATCTCCACCGGGTCAACCTTCAGGGACAGGGCTTCGCGAAGCTCACCCGGGAACCGGGCCAGCACCGGGTCACCTTCTCGCCCTCGCAGGAGTACTTTCTCGACGCCCATTCGGATCTCGAGCGGCCGCCGACAGTAGAGCTCAAGCGACCCGACGGCACCCGGCTCCAGGTCCTCGCGGTGGCCGACACCAGCGGTTTGATTCCGCTCGGACGCCGGCCCGTCGAACGGTTCGTCGTCAAAGCCGCCGACGGGGTCACCGATCTGTACGGCGTGCTCTTCAAGCCCCGGGGCTTCGATCCGAGCCGGAAGTACCCAGTTCTAGAGATCTTTTATCCCGGTAGCCAGGCCACCACGGTTCCAAGGGACTTTCAGCTGAACCGCTGGGCTGTTCGGGCCCAGGCTTGGGCCGAGCTTGGCTACGTGACCTTCATTGTGGACGCCCGCGGTGGTCCGGGGCGGAGCAAGGCCTTTCAGGACGTGGTCTATTTGAATCACGGCAAGAACGAGATCCCCGATCACGCGGCCGTGGTCCGCCAGCTGATCCGGCAGCGGCCCTATATGGACAGCGCCCGGGTCGGGGTCTGGGGTCACTCGTGGGGCGGCTACTTTGCGATCCGCGCCATGCTCCTCGCGCCCGATGTCTACCAAGTAGGCGTGGCTTCGGCGCCGCTGGCCGACCTCGAGAACGCCTACTTTCCGACCGAGCCGTATATGCTGACGCCCCACGACAATGCCGAGGGGTACGAGTACGCCAAGAACACCAAATTCGCCGACCGGCTTCGGGGCAAGCTGTTGATGATCGTGGGGTCGAACGACGGGGCCCACCTGATGGGGAGCGTTTTTCGGCAGGCCCAGTCGTTCATCGAGGCCGGCAAGCAGTTCGACATGATGATATTGCCTGGCCAGGATCACGGGTACACCGGATCAGGGGCCCGCTTTGCGGAGGCGTACGTCCGGAACTATTTCGAAACCCATCTGAAACCATGACCAAACGCTTGGTGGTTGCGCTCCTCTCGGCTCTCTCGGCGTGCTCGAACGCCTCGAAGCCAACGCCAGCCGACGGGTCGGCGGCTCTGACCCGGCTGCTCGATGCTGCCCAGGAACAGACGATCCGTGGGAGTGTTTCGGACCAACTCCGGTATGGGCGTCCGATCGAGCGTCTTCCGGCAATGTCGCTCGCCGACGAAGAGGCCAGGGCCGGGGTGGCGCAAGCGCGGCTCGATACCCTGGCCACGGTGCCCAGAGCTTCGCTATCCGAAGCCGAGCAGATCAGCGCCGATGTCCTC
>JAYVJS010000055.1:0-5378 GCA_043769075.1 Gemmatimonadota bacterium
CCTCGAGCCAGCCAATCCGCGATCTGTGAAAAATCGGTCCCATCTTCCGCGCCCCCGGCCGGAGGACCCGCGGCCCTCCGCCATGCCACCGCCGCCGCCAGGGTCCGCGGATACCCGACCATCAGCGCCGACTGGAGCAGTAACTCGTCGCCCCAGAGCACCGGCACTCCAGCCTCACGAGCCGCGGTGGCCGCCGCTTCGACCCGAGCAGGTTCGCCCCGGGCAACCGCCGCGGCCAATCGGACCAACCCCGCCGTCGGTCGATCGAGTCCGTCCACAGTAACAGGTCCCGGAGAATTCAATGGATCGTTTCGCCGCGATCAGGCGCGAAAAAACTCGAGGTTGCCGGCGACCCGGATCTGACCCGCCACCGCACCACGGGTCGTCCGAATCGGACCGACGTCGTGGTCGACCAACTCATCCAGGCGGGCGCCCAGCCCACTCGCCTTGGTTGCCCGGGCCAGGAATTGACGAAGCACCGCCAGCAACGCGACCCCGACCGATGCCATGTCGCCGTCTTCGACCTTCAGGGCAATGCCCACACCCTCGGCGGGGATCGCCGCGCAATAGACCCCCTCGGCCCCGATCTTCGCCACGATTTCACCGGGTGCGAGCGCCATCAGATCAGTGCACAACCGCCGGGTACCCGCAATCAGCTCCGGATGATTGGTAATGGCCCGCCAGAGCGTCCGAGCCTCGGGGCGAGTCGATTGACCGAACCGGGCGTAGGCCTGCGCCATCCGGCGGAGTGACAGCCCGAAGCACACCGTGGTGCAACCGTCCACCGCCAACACCAGCTCGCCGCGAGTCACCCCGGTCCATTGCTCGATTTCGTCGAGCACTCGCTCCTGAACGGGATGCCCGGCCCGCTCGTATCCCTCGAGTTCCCAGCCGTGGTGCTTCGCCAGCGCCAATAGGCCGGTATGCTTCCCGGAGCAATTGCTCCATCGCGACGTCATCCGAACCCCGCTCCGAATCACTTCCTTGGCCACCTCCGGCGACAACGGCGGATGGGGGCCGCATGCCAACATCCCTTCCTCGATTCCGGTCTTGCCCATGAACCGGTCGACCGCCTCGAGGTGAAACTGCTCGCTCGAATGGGAGGCACACGCGATCGCCAATTCTTCGTCGGTCAGCCCGAAACGTTCTTGGGCTCCGTCGATAATCAGCGGAAGGGCCTGGAAGGGCTTGGCCGCCGACCGCCAGAAGGTCACCAGGTCCGGCTCGCCACTCCCGGCCACCAGCCGGCCATCAGTATCGGTGACCACCGCCGTCACCCGATGAACGGACTCCACCAACGAGCCCCGCGTCACTTCGATCCGTAAGGGGTCCATGCCGGGGGAAACATAGCCGGTCGGCCCATTACATTCCGGGCGTGCGCCTCTTCTTGGTTGGACTCGTTCTGACTCTTCCGCTGGCGGCCCAGTCGTCGCCGTACATCCCCCTCGACCACCCGTCGATGCCGGCGGCTGAGTTCTTGATGGCCCGGGGCGATATCGTGGATCCGTCGCCGATGATCCGCCCGGTCCGGCGTTCCGACCTCCTCCGAGCCATCGAACAAGCCCGGCTCGACCCCGCGACGCCGTCCGGCCGTCTTGCGGCGGACCTGGTCAAAACCTTTGCCGAGCCCGCTGCTGAACATTGGGTCCGGGCCAACCCGAAGCTCGGGTTTGACGGATTTTCCCGAGCCCGCCGAGATCTGTTTCATCCGGCCGGGGACGGCGGTGTCCGCGGCTACATCGAATCAAGCTTCGAGCTCCGGACCGGCCCGCTCATTTTGATGACCCGGGCCGCCGCCGAGAATCGGCTCAAGCTCGACCCCGATTGGCCGGGGGCCACCTTCCAGCGGAACCGATCCCAGGCCTATCGGTTCATCGATGCCTACATCGCGGGCCAATGGAAGCACGCCCGAATCTTTTTCGGGCAAATCGACCGGAACTGGGGGCCAGCCGGGTCTCCCGGCCTGTCGATCGCCAATCAAGGGTACCCGCGGACCGACTTCGCCTTCGACGTGGTCTTCCGAGACCTAACGTTCAGCGCGCTCGGGACCCAGTTGACCGAGATGCAATCGACCGATGGGACGATCCACAAGCGGTACTTCGTTGCCCACCGGCTCAATGCGAGGCTGACCCATCGGCTCAACCTGGCGCTCTGGGAAACCGGATTGGTGACGGGCACCAACCTCTCGTTCGAGCCGAACTTCGCCAACACCATGGTCCTGTTCTCGTTTCCGCTCCAGCGGGGGCTGGCCGATAACCGCAACACCATCCTCGGCGGCGACCTCGCGTGGCGGCCCACCGCGAAGGTTTTGCTCCAAGGGCAGGCCATGATCGATGACATGTGGCGTCGCAAACCCGACCCCACCGGAACCGGCGAACAGCCCCATCCCGGGCGATGGGCCGTCACGATGGTGGGCTCCGGCGCGCTCGGGCCCCGACTCAGTTGGCGGGCTCACCTGGCCGTGGTGAATGCGCTGGCCTACCAGACCTTCGACAGCACCAAGAATTTCGTCGATCGGGGAGTCGGGATCGGACCTCAATTTCCCGACAATCTGAGTCTGGGCGCCAGTGTCGGAATTCCAATTGGGGCGGCCTGGCTCTTCACTCCAGATCTGACCCTGTTCAAACAGGGCGAGGGCCGCCTTGACCGACCCTTCCCACTTGGACCGGCCCTCACCGCCACCCCGGAACTTTTTCTCGGCACCGTTGAGTCGACCTGGCGGCTCGGGGCTCGACTGTCGGGCGGGGCTGGGCGCCTCAGCCTCCAGGGTGAAGGCGGCTGGTACCGCACCACCAATCCCAATCATCGCCTCGGCACGACCCGGAATCGATTCGAAGCCCGGATCCGGGCCACCATCGGTTTCGCCGCTCAGGGACCAATCCAATGACCGTCCAACCACTCGCCCCGCTCACTCGCGACCGGATGAACACCCTGCTCTCGGCCATGCGCGGACGCCGGGTCGTCGTCGTCGGGGATGTCATGCTCGACCGCTACCTGATCGGCGACACCGACCGGCTCTCACCCGAGGCCCCGGTGCCGGTGGTGTCGGTCCGGAGCTCACGATCGGCGTTAGGTGGGGCGGCCAACGTCGCCGCCAACGTGGCCGCGGTCGGGGGCACCGCCCTGCTCACCGGGGCGATCGGCGACGATGAGCACGGGACCATCATTCGGACCGAACTGGCCGCCCACCATCTCGACGACCGGTACTTGATTACGGTGGCCGATCGACCGACCACCACCAAGACCCGGGTGGTGGCCCGCGGCCAACAGGTGGTCCGGATCGATGAAGAGCAAGACGGCCCGCTCGACTCGAACGACATCGCCCGTTTGTGGGCCGTCGTCGACGCGACGATGGCTTCGGCCGATGCCCTAGTGCTCGAGGACTACAACAAAGGCGCATTGACCCCCGCGCTGATCCGCGATGCCATTGCCGCGGCCCGCCGCCGGGGGATGCCGATCGTGGTCGACCCCAAGTTCCGCCACTTTTTCGATTACGCCGGCGCCACGGTCTTCAAGCCCAACCGGCGGGAACTCGAGGCCGCCCTCGGCGCCGGCGTCGACGTCACCCGCGACCCCCATTCGTTGGTGACGGCCCGGGAGCGCCTCGGAGTCGACAACCTTCTCGTGACGTTAGGTGGCGACGGGATGGCCTTGGTTACCCCCGACGGGACCCGTCACCAAGTCCAGAGTCGAGCCCGCGAGGTGTTCGACGTTTCGGGGGCGGGCGATACGGTCACCGCCTGGGTCGCCACGGCCCTGGCGGCGGGCGCCTCGGTTCCCGAGGCCGCCTATCTCGGCAACTATGCCGCCGGGCTCGAGGTGGCCAAGGCCGGTGTCGCCACCGTGTCGCCCGCTGAGGTACTGGCCATGTTCGACGAGGAACACGACTCGATCGGCCGGTGGCGGAGGGGCGGCGCTCTTTAGAGTCTTGCGTGAAACCGGGGTCGATGCTAATATTTTAGCACAGTGCTGAATCTTTAGCACCTCGAACCCGTAGGATGGCCTATGCCCCGCTCCAATGCCCCTGCCTTGAGCCGCCGCGAGCGGCAAATCATGGACATCGTCTACCGCCTGAAACGGGCCACCGCGGGCGAGGTCCAGGCCGAGATTCCCGACCCGCCGAGCTACTCAACCATCCGGGCGCTCCTCCGGGTCCTCGAGGACAAGGGACATCTTCGCCACGAGCAGGACGGACCCCGCTATGTCTTTCTCCCAATGGTCCCCAAAGCACGCGCCAGCCAGACCGCCCTCGAACAGGTGGTCCGGACCTTCTTCGATGGCTCGGCTTCGCAAGCCATGGCGGCGCTGCTCGACGCGGACGACCGGGCCTTGCCGAAGGGCGAATTGGACCGGCTCGCCAAACTGATCGCTGATGCCCGAAAGGAGGGCCGTTAAGATGTCCGACTTTAGCGCTGTCGCATTGGTCATCACCAAGGCCGCTGCTCTGCTGCTCCTCACCGCCGTCGTTGCCTTCGGGGCCCGTCGGGCCTCAGCAGCCATCCGCCACTTGATTTGGACCACCGGTCTGGTGGCCACGCTCCTGCTGCCGATCGTACCACTCGCCGTCCCGACCTGGCCGGCCTTGCCCGGAATCCTCTCCCTGTCGGAGCCGCTCCCGGCCGTCGCGCCCGCGGTGGCGGCCCCGACGCCGAGCCCCGACCTGGTGGTCGACCAAGCCGCGGCCGAACCAGCCCTTGCCTCGCCCAGCTTCGCCTCGGCTCCGGCCGCCGTCACGATCGTGGGCGAGCCCGGGCCGGCGGTGGCCGGTGCGGAGTCCCTAGCTCTTGTTGAGGCGCCCGGCGGTCCCCAGTGGTTCCGATTTCTCCTCTTGGTCTGGGCGTTAGGCGCCGCCGCCGTCGGCACCTGGTTACTGGCCGGCATCATCGGTCTCCGCCGGCTGGCCCGGCGGGCCATCCCGCTCGAGTCGCCCGCCTGGATCGAGACGGTCGAGGAAGTGCTTGAGGATCGAACCTTCCGCCGCCCGCTCCGGTTCCTCGAGTCGGAGACCATTCCAACTCCGTGCACCTGGGGCATCTACCGCCCGGTCATTCTCTTGCCGACGGCCGGGGCGGAATGGACTGCCATGCGGCGCCGCCATGTCGTGGTCCACGAATTGGCTCACGTGGCGAGATTCGACTGCCTAACGCACCTGATGAGTCGGATCGTCTGCGCCATCCATTGGTTCAATCCCTTGGTGTGGCTCGCCGCCCGGGCGGCCCGGGTGGCCCGAGAGCAGGCCTGCGACGACGCGGTCCTCAATGCCGGCGGGCTTCCCTCCGAGTACGCCGACTTGTTGCTCGACGCGGCCCAAGCCGAGCCGTTCGGTTCCGAGTTGCCGACGGTCGCCCTGGCGATGGCCCGTCGCTCCCAGCTTGGCG
>JAYVJS010000056.1:0-3463 GCA_043769075.1 Gemmatimonadota bacterium
CCAGCCGCTCGGGCAACTGCATCAACTCGTGATAGTGGGTGGCGAACATGGTCTTACAACCAACGCGATCGTGGAGATACTCGCTGACGGCCCACGCGATGGCCACCCCGTCGTAGGTCGACGTCCCGCGGCCAATTTCGTCGAGAAGGACCAAGCTTCGGGCGGTGGCGTTGTGGAGGATTGCGCTCGTTTCGCTCATTTCTACCATGAACGTCGATTGACCCCGGGCCAGGTTGTCGCTGGCCCCTACCCGTGTAAAGAGCCGATCAACGACCCCAATCGACGCGGAGCGAGCGGGGACGAACGACCCGATCTGAGCCAAGATGACTACCACCCCGATCTGGCGCAGGATGGTTGATTTTCCGGCCATGTTGGGGCCGGTGACCAGCTGGACCCGGCTCGACGCCTCGAAGCGAACGTCGTTGGGGATGAACGATTCGCGGGGCATCAAGCGTTCAATGACGGCGTGGCGGCTTTCGGCCAAGAGGATGTCGAAGCCCTCGTGAACTGTCGGGCGCGTGTACCGGTGTTGCACCGCCACCTCCGCCAAACAGGTCCAGACATCGAGGTGGGCCAAGGTCCTGGCCGTTTGCTGAATCCGGTCCGTGGCCGCCCCGACCTGGCTGCGGAGCGCCCCGAACAGCTCGGCCTCGCGAGTCAGCATTCGTTCCTCGGCCCCGAGAACTTTGGCTTCGTACTCTTTCAGCTCGGGAGTGACGTACCGCTCGGCGGTGGCTAACGTCTGCCGGCGCTCATAGTCGGCGGGTATTCGAGCGGCGTTGGTATGGGTCACCTCAATGAAGTATCCGAACACCTTGTTGTAACCGATCTTCAACGAGGAAATGCCGGTGCGCTCTCGCTCCCGTTGTTGGATTGCCGCGATGTACTGCTTCCCACCGTCGCGCAGGCCGCGGGCCTCATCGAGCTCGACGTCATAACCAGCCCGAATGACGCCGCCATCGGCCAGATTGATTGGAGGACGATCCTCGAGGGCGGCGTCCAGTTCGACGGTCAGATCTTCGAGGCGATCGAAGTCGGTGCCGAGCAGTGTCAAGGGATGCTCAGGACTTTCCCCCGGTGTCAGGGCTGCCAGGGCGAGAGCCACCTTAGGCAAACGTCGGCAGGAATCTCGGAGGGCAGCCAGCTCTCTTGGATTGGCCCGCCCGGCAGCGGCCCGCCCCGCCAGACGCTCCACGTCACGAACCCCATCGAGGATCTCGCGGGCCTCACGGCGGGCGCCAGATCGACTCACGGCCGCTTCCACCGCATCGAGGCGATCGTTGATCGCTCGCAGGTCCCGCAAGGGCGAGAGGACCCATTGCCTCAGGAGCCGGGCGCCCATAGGGGTCATGGTCGCGTCCAAAGACTCGAGCACGGTCGCCCCTCGGGCGCCTCCTCGAAGCGGCTCCACCAGTTCGAGGTTGCGACGGGTCATTTCGTCGATCCACATGAACCGCTCCGACCGGCGAATGACTGGCCGGCGAAGATGAGAGAGGCCGCTGGGCTGAAGTTCCACCAGATACCGGAGCAGGGCACCGGCCGCCCCCACCGCGGGGCCGTCCTCCGGCTCGATCCCGAGACCGTCGAGAGAGGCTAGGGAGAAACGACGGGTCAATTCCTCGCTGGCGAGTTCGGCATCGAATTCCCACCATTCACGGTTAGTCCGCATCGGGGCATTTTCAAGATCAAAGCCGGCCTCGGCCACCGACACGACCTCGGCTGGACTGAACCGACTGATCGCCTCCGCCAATCGGTCCTTGGGGACCGACTCAAGCACGAACTCACCAGTGGAAAGGTCGGCGGCCGCGAGCCCCGCGGGGCCAGACGGATTTCGCTTGTCGCCCGGATGGACGGCAACCAGAAAGTTGTTCCGCCCGCCCGGGAGCCAGTCTTCCTCGATCATGGCGCCAGGGGTGACGATCTCGACGACTTCGCGCTTGACGATGCCCTTCGCCTTCTTGGGATCCTCGACCTGCTCGCAGATCGCGACGCGGTGGCCTTTGGTTACCAGCTGGCGAAGGTATTCGGCCGCTGCCTTGACAGGGACGCCGGCGAGGGGAACCCCATCCCCGCGGGCAGTCAGCGTGATGTTGAGAACCCGAGAAGCGACCTCCGCATCGTCGAAAAACATCTCGTAGAAATCGCCCATCCTGAAAAACAAGATCTTGTCGCGATGGCGCGCCTTGATCTCCTTGTATTGCCTAAGGAGCGGGGTTTCTTCTGGCAGTGACAGCGTCACTTGTCCGCGACGACGAACGGCTGGCCGCCGAGCCGGGTTCGGATCTTGGCCATCGCGGCTTGGGCCTCGCCCTTGGTGGCGAAAGGCCCGGCTCGAACCTTGAAGAACCCGCCTTCTCGCACGATCATGGCCTCATACCCCACTCCCCTGAGTCTCCCGATGGCCGCCGTGGCCTTGGCCTCGGTCGGGGCGGCAATGACCTGGACTCGAAACCCCTTGGTGATTGAGGGCTGGGCGGGACGGCTTTCAGGAACCACGGGGATTTTGGTAGTGTCGACAACCGGCTCCGATGGCTTCACGGTCAGGGCCGCGCAACGTTGTCGTTGATATTGGAGCTGATTCTTAACTTCGATGTCCTCAGTTGGAGCCGCCAATCCCAGGTCGGCGATGCGGCACGCTTCGGTTCCGTTGTTCATGTCTCCAGCAGCCCGGGCACCCCAGAAGGCCGCGACGGCCGCGAGCGTGCTTGCCGGGTAGTCGGCCAGGAGCCGGGCGAATTGCGCCAAGGACGCGCCGGGGTTGCCGTTGGCGTATTCGACCTGGCCCATGAGCAGCAACGCATCGTCGGCCCAGTCCGAGGTGGAATACTCGACGATGACCCGGCGGAGCGAGATTCTCCGGTCATACTCGGTGGCGGCCACCATACCAGACGTAAACAGGATCTCCGGGTACAACGAGTCACTCGGTGGTGTCGTCTCGAGGGTTCGACGAATAATTGAGCGCGCCGAATCGGCCTGCCCGTCTTGGGCCAAGCGAACCACGGCGACGAGCCGGGCGTCCGTCTGAGCCGCGGCCGAATCAGGGGCGAACTGGTGGAACAAGAGGAGTCCAACCGATAGGGCGAGGAACTTCATGCGGCTGCTTGCCATGGTAGGGTCAACTCCATCACCAAATCGAAAAGGATGGCCTGCTCGTCCGAGACGGTCGTGGTCTTGCATCGTTCATCGGCCCGCCGCAGGGCCAGAAGGCCAACCTCGATGCGGCCAGGCGGCCAGGACGGCGCCAAGCGGGCCCATTCCGCCGCCGCTTCATCGTACGACATTCTCGTCGCAGGCCGGGCCCGAAAGAGAGCTTGTTTGATGGCGGCCGCGAGGGCCCCGCCGCGGGTGCCACGATCAAGAAATGACCGGGCCAAACCAAGTCCGACCACGCTGGTACCGAGCAGGGTGACTAACGACACCCCTGAGACCCCCGATTGAGCCAGCAGGTGAGGCAGGACGCTTA
>JAYVJS010000057.1:0-6933 GCA_043769075.1 Gemmatimonadota bacterium
TCCGGCTCTGGGCGGCGTATCAGCGCCATTTCCCCGCCGCCCGTTGTGTCCGTGTCGCGATTCGAACGATCAATCAAATCGAGCTTGACGATCTCGCCGACGTGGGCCGGGTGATGACGGTCCCGCCCACTATGCCAACCGTCCTGTCTCTCCGGTCGCAGAGTTTCTTGATGCGCCATGAAATGCTGGAGGAGACATCCGGGCTCCGCGTCGTCGTGCATCAGGCGTCAGCCCCGTCCCGCGGCCGGGCGGTCTTGCTGGACATCGACGTCTTCCAGGAAGGTCCGTTCTCCGATGCCGCTCCGGCCGTACCTGATGCGTTCGAAGCGGTCCACGACTTGAAGAACGAAGTGTTCGAGCGAGCGATCCTACCCACTTGGCTGGAGCGCTACCGATGAGCCCACTGGACTCCCCTCGGACCCCGGCGGTTTGTCTTTGGCAGGATCCCTCCCGCGGCTACTCGGCGGAGGCCAATTTCATCCTCAAAGGCCTGCAGCTCATATCCGATCGGGCCCGCAGTACCGCACGGGGAGTCCAGCTGTCCTCGGCGCTCCGTTTGCTGGAGCGGGAGGCGGCTTCCCTGGATTGGGATGGACACGGCGCCCTTCCGGTGGATCCACGGGCCGTGGAGCAAGCCAGCCTGCTGATGGATTCCCTGCCGTGGAGCGTACCCATTCCGGCCGTCACCGCCGATCCGGACGGGGAGGTGTCACTCGACTGGGATGCCGGACGCGATGTCATATTCGGCGTGAGCGTCCGGGCCGATGGGCGCTTGGCTTGGGCGGGCCGTTTCGGCGAAGAACGAGTCACTGGAATTGGGTTCCTGAAAACCGGCGCTCCCGCAGTGGTAGCTGAATGGGCGAGCCGCGTCGGGAACCGGCTGGTTGCCCTCGAACGCGCCTAATGCAGTTTTTCCGGTTTCTATATCAAACGGGTCACTACAGCCCTTCCCGGCCGAAAGCGTCCGGGCTGATGCCGAATCGTGGCCCCGACGGTCGTCTCGAGATCTCTACCTTTGAACTCTCGGGCTTGAGTGACGATGCCGTGTGGCACCACTGCGATGCCTTCGGCCGACAGGATAGGATTGCAAGGGCGGCGGCTGTCGTCGACGAACCGTCAATTTCGGAAACCGGCCTGGCGCCCCAGATCAGCGAACCGCCCCCGAGGCACTGGCGGCTGGTCGGCTGGCCTGGAGACGACGGTCGGGATGCCAAAGACCAGCAGAAGGCCATGGCGCAAGCACTCGCCGCACGCGCAACGCTGGTCACCCGACCCGCCTAAGGCGCGCCCGCTCCCTAGAACTTCCCGGATTTGATCGAACCGAACAATCGACGACCGATGGATCCGGACGAGCCGTTTCGGGTCGAGCCGCTGCTCGAGCGACGTCGCCGCCGTCTCGATGAAGACCGTACTGCGCCCCACCGTGGCGGCCAGCCGCTCCAGGAGCGGCCGAAGGCGACGCTGCCGACCGACTCGAGACCGGCACCGAGCGGGTCAACTCGTCCCGTTCCGCCTCGGACTTGACCCCGCTCGCCGTCTGAACCGCCGCCAACAACCCTAAGATCACGCAGCAACCGGCTCCAACTATCCCGCCCGCCTCCCCACGACGATCTCATAGACGGGCGTGGAGTCCGCTGCGTCTCGGAACAGCTGAAACCAAAACGGTCAGAAAGGTGTCATGTGCCCGATCAAGGAGCGCGTGGGGCGCTGAACCCGGAAGCCGGTGGACCAGGGTGGGGTCTGCATTGCCCACATAGCTGAGGGGTCGACGTTGAATGCGAGGTAGACATTGTGCTGGTCCATCGGCCTGTCAGCCAAAGCACCCCGTTTGCGGTCGAGACGTCCCGGGCTAACCTTCCTGCACACGAGGGGGGGCCGGGTTGTCGTTCCCTTCCCCGTTCCCCCGCCACCGATCGACTAGGACCCCTCAATGACCACCGCCTCGACTCGAACTCAGCTCTTCCGCCGACTCCACGACGCCGGCTGCTTCGTGATGCCAAACCCCTGGGACCCCGGCAGCGCCCGCGCCCTGGCCCGGCTCGGGTTCCCGGCCCTCGCCACCACCAGCGCCGGCTTCGCCTGGTCGATCGGCCTCGCCGACAACCAGGTGTCCCTGGCCCAAGCGCTAGCCCACCTTCGGGCCATCAGCGCCGCGGTATCGGTACCCGTCAACGCCGATTTCGAAGGCGGCTTCGCAGTCCAGCCGGATGCCCTCATGGCCAACGTGACCGAAGCCACCACCACCGGCATCGCCGGCCTCTCGATCGAGGATTCGACCGGCAACCCGGCCAATCCGTTGTTCGACTTTTCCCTGGCCGTGGACCGGATCCGCGCCGCACGGCAGGCCATCGATGCGAGCGGCACCGGAATCGTCCTGACCGGCCGCTCCGAAGGGTTCATCGCCGGACGCCCCGACTTGGCCGAAACCATCCGCCGCCTAACGGCCTACGCCGAGGCCGGGGCCGACTGTCTCTACGCTCCCGGGATTCGGACCCCGTCAGACATCGTCGCGGTGGTCAAGGCGGTGGCGCCGAAGCCGGTCAACGTCCTGGTCGGCAGCGACTTTGCGACGGTCCAAACCCTGGCCGACGCGGGGGTGAGGCGGATCAGTGTGGGAGGGGCTTTGGCTCGGGCCGCCTGGACCGGCTTTCTGGCCGCGGCCCAGGAGATTGCCGCATTGGGAACCTTCGGAGCCCTGGCGCGCTCGGTGCCGTTTTCCGAGATCGATGGCGCGTTTGCGGCGGAGTCGTCCTAACCGACTAGCGCGGCAGCCGGCCCCGCCCGCTTCGGGCAACGGTGTCGGCAATATGACTAGCCAGGCGATCGGCCAACTCTTCCAGCTCCCGGGTTCGCTTGGCCCGGGTATTCCGAAACACGGTCCGCGCGCCCAGGTAGCTCCCGCTGAGCGCGGAGGCCAGCACCGCAAAGCCGGCCAGCGGGTTGTGAAAAGCGCCCATCGCCAGTCCGAACCCCATGGACCCCGCGCCTCCACCGATCCCGCCCATCATCCCGCCAAAGACCCCACCGGCGGTGCCGGTCAACGACTCATCAATCAAGATCCGGGTCTTCCCGCCCGACGGAGAAATCGAAACGCTCACCGCCCGGCTCGGCTGCTGCTGGGTCCCTACCGTGCGCCAGGCGAGCGCCCGGCCCAGAGTCGAAGACTGACCCTGCGCTCCGGTGGTGATCCTGATTTCGTCCACCATGGTGGGGTATTCGGCATCGCTCACTTCGCCGTCGACGATCCGTTCGACCACGATCCGATTGGCCGACCCGGTAAACCAATGGCGCTGGAGCGGCCGCTCCGGGCTCAACCGCGCCCCGAGTTCATGGGCGGCCCGCTCGACCATTTGGGGTGGAATCCCCACGTCGGCCGCGATCTGCTGAATCCCGCCTAACGACAGGTTGCCCGACTGGGTCGGCATCGCTTCGAGCTCGGCGGCCCGGGCTACGATCACCGCGACCTGCCGGTCGCTGAACCTCGGCTTCTCCCCAAAGGCCTCCGCCAGCGCGTCGACCAACGCCCGCGGCCCCGCGGTCCGCTGTTCGGGGCGGAGTACCAACCCCCGAACCAAGACCTGTTCGACCGACCCCGGCAGCCGGTCCAACCGGGCCCGGTGTTCCGGCGGCGCTTCGATGAACCGCAGTACCCGGCCCGACTCCTCGCTCGGCCAAAGCCCAGGCACTTGCCCGACCAGCATTTCGTAGATCACGCACGTCAGGCTGAACACGTCGGATCGCTCGTTCAGCTCGGCGAACCCAGCCGCCTGCTCCGGACTCATGTACCCGACCGTCCCAACCGGAAAGCCGGTCCGGGTAATCGACCGATCCGATGCGGCGGTCACCGCCTTGGCAATCCCGAAATCAGCGACGATCGCGTGGCCGTCAGCGAGGAGAATGTTCTCCGGCTTGATGTCCCGATGAATGACCCCATGCCGGTGGGCATGATCCAACGCGTCGCCGACCTGGCGGGCCAACCCGATCACCTCGTCAGGCGAGAGCGGACCCCGGTCCATCCGGCTTCGGAGCGACTCGCCGTCGATATAGGGCATGACGTAGTACAGAAATCCGGCGGCCTCGCCGGAATCGATCAAACCGAGGATGTGGGGGTGCTGGAGCCGGGCCGCGATGGCGATTTCCCGAAGAAACCGCTCGGCGCCGAGGGTGGCGGCCAAGTCGGGGCGGAGCACCTTCACCGCCACCCGCCGGCCATGCTTTTCATCTCGGGCCAAGAAGACCGTGGCCATGCCGCCCTGGCCGATCGGCCGCTCTAGGGTGTACCGGCCGGCAAGCGCTTCGGAAAGGGCAACCGGAATGGGAACGGCGATCATTAGGCTCCCTCGAACTCGGCGGCGGTAACCCGAACAACGTCACCCAACGCGGGGCCCGCTTTGCCGGCGCCGGGCCGCCCCATGATGACCTCGGCGTCGTGTTCGAAGAAAAACCACCAGCCCTCGTCCTCGGCCATGCGGAGCAGCCGGCGTTTCGATTCAAGGGTCTTGAGCGGCTCCAAATCGTACCCCATGATCCAGGGAAGCCCGAAATGGTGACTGGTGGGCATGACATCAGCAAGGTAGACCAGTGTTTCATGGTCACTTTTCAACATCACACTCTGATGATACGGAACGTGTCCCGGCGTAACTCGAACCGAAACGCCTGGTAGCACATCGACATCGCCCCGGAGCAGCTTCCACTTCCCTGCTTCCGCCACCGGCTCAAAATTCGCCGCGTGATACGACGCCCGGGTCCGTTCGTTCAGGTTTCTGGCGAACTCCAGCTCGCCCCATTGGGTCACGTAGGTGGCGTTCGGAAAGGTCAACTGCTCGCCCCCGACCACGACCCCATCGGCATCGGACTCGACAAACGTGTTCCCACCGGCATGATCAAAGTGGAGATGGGTATTGATGACCCAGGCCACATCGGCCGGCGCGTGTCCGAGGGTATCGAGGGCGGATTCGAGCCGGGTTCGGCCCCCCACCCCGGCGTTGTCGATCCCGTACATGGCGTGGAACTTGGCGTCCTCTTTGTTGCCGAGCCCGGTATCGATCAACACCAGGCCGTCTGGGTGCTCAACCAGGAGACACCGCATCCCCAGTTGGATTCGGTTCTGCTCATCGGCCATGATCCGTTTGGACCAGAGCGGCTTGGGGACGACCCCGAACATCGCGCCGCCGTCAAGCTTGAGCCCCCCGACGTCAAGGGCATGGCACGTCAACCGGCCAAGCTTGAAGGTGTGAACCAGGCCCATTTAGAACGAATCCTCCGGCATGCTCCGCCGTCGTTTGCCCTGCCGCTTTTTCCGAGGCTTCTGTTGCATCGCCTCGAGGTCGGCGAGGGTCCGCGCCCCCTTGCCTCGGGCCAAGTCGAGCAATCGCTGGAGGACGACCGCAGTGGCCAACGCGTCACCCCCCGCCCGGTGGCGGGCGTGGTTCTCGATTCCGAAATACTCCTGGACCACATCGAGCCCGTACGACGGGAGACCCGGAATCAGGTTTCTGGCCAGCCTGACGGTACAGAGACGCTGCCCTTCGAGCCCAAGCGACTTGGTTCGTTTCAGTTCCGATCGGACGAAGTGCCAGTCGAACCGCATGTTATGGGCGACAAAGACCCGGCCCGCCAACACCGAGACCAGCTGATCGGCGAGAAGATCAAAGGTCGGTGCCCCGCGGACCATCGCGTCGGTGATTTTCGTGATCGACACCACCATCGGGGGAATCGGCCGTTCGGGATTGACGAGGCTGTCGAACACGATCTCGCACCGAGCCCCCTGCACCACCGCCACCGCAACCTCGGTGACCCGATCGCTGCCCCCGGAGCGGCTGCCGGTGGTCTCGACATCGACGACCGCAAAGGTTGCCTCTTCGATGAGCGGCGAACCGGTGGCCCCGGCGACCAATCCCCACCGCCCATCCGGCAACCGGCGGACCCGGGGATCGGCGCCAAGCAACGCCACCGCGAGTCGCTCGGCCACGGCCGTCGGGGCGCGGACCATCCCGAACACGTCACGGGTCAACACGTCGGCCGATTCAGGGCCTCGGACCAGCATTTCGATGGCCCGATCGGCCAGGGCCCCAGCGGGGACCGCGGCGAGACCGCTCACCACCTCGTCACCATGTTGGACCAACGAATCGTTTTATTCATCCAACGGATATGACGCGAACTGGAGGCATGCTGGGAAGGTAATCGGGGTGGCCTACTTGCTCGCCAGGGCGTAGCTCAGCGCCTCCAATTCCAATACCAAGTTGACGGCCTTCACCGTGACCTCGTCGGGAACTTGGAGCGGGACCGGCGCAAAGTTGAGGATCGCCGTGACCCCGCATTTGACCAGCCGGTCCGCAATCGGTTGGGCCGCCTCGCCCGGTGTGACGATGACCGCGATGTCAGGTCGCAGCGCCGCCGACTCCGCCTCCAGGTTGGCGACATCGCGGACCACAAGACCGTTCCACGGCTGCCCGATTTTGGCCGGGTCGTTATCGAAGATCGCCACGATCCCAAAACCCCGTTCGCTGAAGCCGCGATATTGGGCCAGGGCACTGCCGATCTTACCGGCGCCCACAACGACAACCCGATACCGTTGACCCAGGCCCAGAATCTCCCGGAGCCGCTTGATCAGTTGGGGGACCGAATACCCAAGCCCTCGCTTCCCAAAGGACCCGAAGAACGAGAGGTCTTTTCGAACCTGGGCGGACGTCGTCCCCCCTCGCGCCGCCAATGCCTCGGAGCTCACGGTCGCGGAGCCCTGAAGCTGGAAGTCCTCCAGGAACAGGAGGTAGAGGGACAGACGGCGGACGGTGTTATCGGCGATGTTTCGCATGCATGTGAAAGTTTTCACAAAGTTAGTGCCTCCGCCCTCCCCGCGTCAACAACGATGCCGAGTAGCCGGACAAAGCCTTCGATATCCACGGTTTCCGGCCGCTGGTCGGCCCGAAGGCC
>JAYVJS010000058.1:0-7798 GCA_043769075.1 Gemmatimonadota bacterium
TCATGAATCCGATCACCCTCGGGCCGGAGCGGCCGATTCGCGAAGCCGCGACCTTGATGAAGCGATTCCGGATTTCCGGGGTTCCGATCGTCGACGACCACGGGAAGCTGATTGGGATCATCACCAACCGCGACCTCCAGTTCGAGCGCGACCTGGACCAACCGATCTCGGCGGCGATGACCAAGGAAGGCCTGATCACGGCCCCGGTCGGGACCACGCTGGATGAGGCGCAGCGGACGTTGGCGCGGCACCGGATCGAGAAACTCCCGGTGGTGGATGCGCAGGGCGTTCTCCGGGGCCTGATCACCGTCAAAGACATCTTTAAGCGGCTCCGCCACCCCGATGCCAACAAGGATCAGCACGGCCGGCTCCGGGTGGCCGCGGCGTTAGGCGCGGGCCCGGACACTCTGATTCGGGCCAAGGCTTTGATTGACGCCGGCGCTGACGTGCTGGTCGTCGACTCTGCCCACGGTCACCATGCCGGCGTCCTCGACATCCTCGACCGTCTCCGAAGTCAGTTTCCAGAGGCCCAGTTGGTCGGCGGCAACGTGGCGACTGAATCGGGCGCCCGGGACATGGCCCGCCGGGGAGTCGACGCCATCAAAGTCGGGATCGGTCCCGGGAGTATCTGCACGACGCGGGTCGTCACCGGCGTCGGAGTTCCCCAGATCACCGCGATCGTGGACGCGGTCCGGGGTGCTGCGGGCGTCCCGATCATCGCCGATGGCGGCATCAAATACTCCGGTGACATCGTCAAGGCGATCGCCTCGGGTGCCTCCTCCGTCATGATGGGCTCGATGTTGGCCGGCACCGAGGAGAGCCCGGGCGAGTCGGTCTTAGCCGAGGGCCGCCGGTTCAAGATGATCCGGGGGATGGGCAGTCTGGCGGCGATGCAGGACGGGTCGGCCGATCGCTATTTCCAGGATGGCGAATTGTCGCCCTCGAAGATGGTTCCGGAGGGTATCGAAGGGCGGGTTCCCTATCGCGGGCCCGTTGGGGACGTCCTGTTCCAGATGGTCGGCGGGCTGCGGAGTGGGATGGGCTATTGCGGGGCGGCGGACATCCTGAGCCTCCAGCGCGATACCGAGATGGTCCAGATCACGGCCGCGGGGCTCCGCGAGTCCCATCCACACGATGTCACGATTACCCGGGAAGCGCCGAACTACAGCAAGTAGGGGCGCGGCGCTCGACGTTAGCGGAGGAGTTGGGTGACGGTGTAGATCGCGAGGCCGAGGAGGCCGCCGACCAGGGTGCCGTTGATCCGGATGAACTGGAGGTCTTTGCCGATCGCGAGCTCGATCCGCCGGGAGGTGACCATTGGGTCCCACTTGGCAACCGTGGTCGCGATCAGGTCGGCGACCGCGCCGCGATACTGCTCTACGACAACCAGGGCCTGCTCCAGAATGAAGGCGTCGACTTTGGCGAGGAGCTCTGGGTTCCCGGCGAGCGAGCGTCCGAAGGCGGTGATGCCCTGCTCGATGGCTCCGGGGTCGGTGCCGGCGGCCGGTTCTTCTTGGTTGAGCTTGGTGGCGGCCCGGAGAGCTTCGTGCCGCAGGTACTCATAGATTGAAGTCGTGAATTCTTCCATCACCGGGTCGGCCATCCACTGTTCCTTGAGGGCCTCGGCCTTGGCGATGGCCTCCGGGGAATTCTGGAGCCGGTCCACGAACTTCTCGAAGGCTTGGTCGAACCTTGCTCGGAGGGGATGGGCCAGGTCGGCGCCGACCGCTCGCAGCATCTCTTCGATCGTCGTGAGAATCTTCCGATAAATCTTGTCGTCCACCATTCCGGGAATCCACCACGGACTCTGGGTCTTGACCCGGTCCCGAATGGTTTCACGGTTCTGGTCGACGGCGGTGGCCGCGATCTTGACCGCCTCGCTCAAGAGTTCTTGATGCTTGTTCCCGGCCCGGACGAGCTTGAGCGCTTGGCCAAGCACCGGGGCGACCTGGGTGGTCCGAATCCGCGCGACGATCCCAGCATGGACCAGGCCTTTGAGCTGTTCCTCGGGTAGTGCATCGACCGTCTTGGCGAATCCCGCCGCGACCTGTTTCGCGATCTGCCGGGCGTTCGCCGGCTCCGACAGCCAGTTGGCAAGCCCCAACCCGACATTCCACGATTTGAGACGCTCGGCCAGCACGTCCCGGGCGAGGAAGTGGCTTTGTACAAAGTTGCCGAGGGTCCGACCGAGGCGGTCTTTCCGCATCGGGATGATGGCGGTGTGCGGAATCGGAACCCCAAGCGGGTGGCGGAACAGTGCGGTGACGGCGAACCAGTCGGCCAGCCCGCCGATGACCGCCGCTTCGGCGGTGGCCCGGACGTAGCCGACCCAGGCACCCAGGTCATGGAAATAGCTCGCGACCAGAAACACCAGGCCGGCGACAACCAGCAGCGCCGACGCCCGGAATTTCATCCGATCGAGTTGCCGCTGGCGGGTGGCTTCGTCGAGCACCGGCGGGGCGGCCGGCGGCGCGGGCTCGGTCACGCTACGCCGATTCCTTGAGTTCGCCTTCCCATCGAGCCATGACGGCCGAGGCGAGGCAATTGCCGAGCAGATTGACCGACGTGCGGGCCATGTCCATGAAGGCATCCACCCCGAGGATGACGGCGATCCCTTCGAGGGGCAGGCCGAATTGCGCGAGCGTGCCCGACAGAATGACCAACGAGGCACGGGGAACGGCCGCGACGCCTTTGCTGGTGAGCATCAGCGTCAGCATCATCAGCAGCTGGGTGGTGAAGGGCAGGTCAATTCCGGCGGCTTGAGCCACGAAGATCGAGGCGACTGCCAGGTACAGCGTGGAGCCATCGAGGTTGAATGAGTAGCCGGTGGGTAGGACGAACGATACGATCCGTTTGGGGACCCCGAACTTTTCCATATTCTCGAGCGCCAGCGGTAGGGCGGCTTCCGATGATGCTGTGGTAAATGCGAGCAGCCAAGGCTCTTTGGTCCAATGCCAGAATTTTCGGAGGTTGATCTTCGCGATCATCGCCACCGGTACCAGGGCCACCAACACGAATACGATCAGAGCCAGGTAGAGCGTCAAGACCAGCTTGCCGAGATTGAAGAGCACCCCCAAGCCATTCTTCCCGATCGTGACGCCCAGCGCCGCGGCGATGCCGATCGGCGCATACTTCATCACCAGAGCGGTGAATTTGAACATCACCTGGGAAAGGCTTTCGCAGACTTCGAGCATCACTTCTTTCGGCCGGCCCTTCACTTGGGTCAGCGCCATCGCGAACAAGGCCGAGAAAAAGACGATCTGCAGGGTCTCGTTCTTGGCCATGGCATCGACGATGCTGGCCGGTACCGTGTGTTCCAAAACACCGGCCAACGTCGTGTGGGTGCTGGCGAACTGTTTCCCATCTTCGACCGATGCCGCCGCGAGGGCAACTCCGACCCCCGGCTTCCCGATGTGGACCGCGGCCAATCCGACGAAGAGCGCAACCGTGGTGATGACCTCGAAGTACACGATCGAGCGGAAGGCAAGCCGGCCGACCTGCTTCAGGTCATCGCCGTGGCCGGCGATCCCGACCACCAGGCTGCTGAAGATCAGCGGCGCCACGATCGACTTGATCATCCGAATGAAGATGGTGGAGAACGGCTTGAGCCCCTCGGCCACGTCGACATCGAGCCAAACGTTGTGGTCGAGGTACCCGACGACGGCACCCACCAAGGTGCCAATCAGGATCCAGTGGGTCAGAGTGAGTCGGCGCATGGCCAATAATGGACTTTCGGTAGCTCCAGGGGAAGAGGCGCCCGGTGTATTTTGAAGGAGCCATGACTATCCAATTGACTGCCGAAAAACTCACCTCGGCCAAAGACCTGACCCAGCTGTTCGTGCCAGGCAGCCGGGTTTGCTTAACCACCCACGTCAATCCCGACGGCGACGGCCTCGGAAGCGAAGTCGGCTTGGTCCATCTGCTGCGGGCGCTCGGCGTGACCGCCACGATTACCAATCCGACCCCGACGCCGCCCCGGTTCCAGTTCCTGTTTGAAGACCTGCCAGGCGTCGACAAGACCGCTGAAGCGGTCAAGGAGTTGCGGCGCGCCGACGCCATTGTGGTGCTCGACATCAGCGATCTGAGCCGGCTCGGGATGCTGTCGGAAACGGTTCGGAGCCGCGGCGTTCCGGTTGGCTGCATCGATCACCACGTCAGGTCGGGAACGCTTCCGGCCGGGCCGTCGTATGTCGATCAATCGGCCGCGGCGACCGCTGAGTTGATTGTTGAGATCGCACTGGCCAATGATTGGCCGTTGACCGCGTCGGCCGCCCGGGCGCTGTACGTCGGGATCCTGACCGATACCGGGGGGTTCAGGTTTTCCAACACCCGGCCGAGGACGCTCCGGATCGCCGCCGAGCTGCTGGAGCGGGGCATTGACCCGGAGGCGATCTATCTCGACGTCTACGCGGGAGCCCCCGAAGGTCGGGTTCGACTGCTCGCCGAGGCGCTCCAGACCCTGGTTGTTGAGCCGGACGTTGGACTGGCTTGGATCACCGTTCCGCCCGGCGCGGTCGAACGTCACAATGTGACCAGCGACGACCTCGATGGGGTGGTCGAGCACGCCCGGTCGATCGCTGGGATCAAGATGGCCCTGTTGTTTCGGGAGATTGCCCAGGGGCGAATCAAGATCTCTCTCCGCTCGGTCGGGAGCGTCGATGTGGCCCGGTTCGCGAAGCCCTTCGGGGGCGGTGGCCACGTCAAGGCTGCCGGGCTGTCCCTTGAAGGGTCAATGGGTGCCGTTCAGGGGACCATTCTTGAGGCGGCGCGTCGGTACCTGGCCAACGGGGCGCCTTAATCGAAGTTGGTTCTACGTTCCAAATGTTGACGACTCACTGTTTTGGCTGTACTATGTTGGCCGGGGTACAAGCGGAGACCGGCCAGAATGGTTGTCAAACGTGAATTGATCCGCGGAGCCGGCCCGGTAGCCGTCCTCCAACTTCTCAAGCGCCGTGAGATGTACGGTTACGAGCTGGCTGAATTGCTGAGCCAGCGGTCGGACGGCGTCCTCGCCTTAGGGCAATCAACCCTCTATCCGCTGCTCTATGGCCTCGAATCCAAAGGCCTGGTGGAGAGTCGTTGGGTCGAGTTGCCGTCGGGCCGGAAACGGCGGTACTACCGGGTCACCGATCCCGGCCTGGCCATGCTTGAAACCCAGCGCGCCCAGTGGCAGGAGCTGTTCCAGGCGATGATGGGACTCGGGCTCGTCACGCCGATTACGACGGAGGGCGCATGAGGCCCGGCGCTCGGGTGTTTCGCGGGCGGATGGATCGGCTCGAGGTGGAGCGGTTGGCCCGGGCGGCGGGGTTGCCGGAGATGCTCGCGGAGCGGGTGGCTCGGGTGGTGGTGGAGAGTGGGCTGCCTGATGACCGGCGCGAGGAGGTGTTCGGAGAGTTGGTGTCCCATTTTGCCGATGGCTTGGCGGCCGGGAAGACCGCGGAGCAGTTGCTGGCGGCGTTTGGGGATGGGTCGGACGCGGCGGCCCTCATCAAGGAGGCCAAGCAGGTCGTGACGCCGGAATCAGCCGGAGGGGCCGAGCGCCGGGCGGGGTGGTTCGAGCGGCTCGGCCGGGATACCCGGTACGCGATTCGGCGGTTGTCGGCGCGGCCGGCTTTTACCGCGATCGCCGTGCTGTCCCTGGCGCTCGGCATTGGTGCCAACAGCGCCGTGTTTACGCTGGTCAACGACGTCATCCTTCGAAAATCAACGCTTTCCCGCCCGGAGGAACTGGTTGATCTCTATCGGTCGAGCTCGTCGTTTTCGTACAACGTATTCTCCGAGCCCGATGTCGCGGATCTCCGCCGGAGTACCACCGCGTTCGCGGGAATCGCCAGCGCGAAGATCTCGATGGTGCCGTTCGAAGTGGGCGGGCGGATCGAAAAGCTGACGACCGAGTTGGTGTCGGGCGACTACTTCACGGTGCTCGGCTTGAAGCCGCTCCGGGGGCGGTTGTTCGACCAGACCGATGCGCCGGCTCCCGGCCAAGGCGCCGTGGTCGTCCTGAGTGAGCGGTTCTGGCGCCGTTCGATGGGGGCCGACCCGGCCATCGTCGGGAAGTCCCTCCGGCTGAACGGCGCGAGCTACGTGGTGACGGGGATTCTGCCCGCCGATTATGCCGGCCGGTTGCGGGCGGTGCGGACCGACCTCTTCATCCCCGTGATGATGATCGACCAGATCGAACCGGCCGCCGAAAGCCAGCTGACCGATCGGGGCACCAGCAGCACGTTTGTCACGGCGCGGCTGAAGCCCGGTGTTTCGATGGAGCAGGCCCGCGTCGAACTCGACCGGGTGGCGGCCGGGCTCAAAGCGGAGCGGCTCAAGGGGTGGCAAGAGGATGCCGCGATGACCGTGCTCCCGAAGGCCGACGCCATCATCTATCCGCCGATCGATCAGATCCTGGTGCCGGTGGCCGCCATGCTGATGGCGGTAGTGGGTTTGGTCCTGGTGATTGCCTGCGCCAACCTGGCCGGCTTCCTCCTGGCGCGGGCCGTCGATCGCCGGAAGGAAATCGCGGTTCGCCTCGCGCTCGGCGCGACCCGGGGCCAGTTGGTCAGTCAGTTGCTGGTGGAGACGATTCTGTTGGCGCTCGTCGGCGGGATCGCCGGCGCGGTGCTGGGCCGAGCCGCGCTCCGCGTGGTCTTGGCGAGTGATATCCCGCTCCCGGTGACGGTCGACTTGGCGTTGACGGTCGACTGGCGGGTGCTGGGCTTCTCGATCCTGGTGTCGGTCGTGGCCGGCGTGTTCTTCGGCCTGGTGCCGGCGTTGCAGGCGACCCGGCTCGACCTGGCGTCGGTCATTCGGGCCGAGAACACCGGTGGCGGCCGGACGAAGCTCGCCCTTCGGAACGTCTTGGTGGGCGGTCAGGTGGCGGTGTCGATGGTCCTGTTGGTCATTGCCGGGCTCTTTGCCCGAAGCCTCGATGTCGCCCGGAAGATCGATGCCGGGTTTGGAGCCCAACCGACCGCGATGGTTTGGATGGGCCTGCCGGTCAATGCCGGCACCGGCGCCGCGCTGGCCGGCCGGGACCGGGTGGTCCGGAACGTGGCGGCCATGCCGGGGGTCGAGGCGGTGGGGCTCACCTCGAATGTCCATCTCAATTCGTTAGGCACTCAGTCCAATGAGATCACCGTGCCGGCGATCGAACCACCCCCCGGCCGGACCACTCATGAGGTCGACCGCGCCGCGATCGATACCGGGTTCATCGCCGCTTCGGGCCTCCGGCTGATTGCCGGGCGGAATTTCACGCTCGCCGATTCCGATACCGGCAGGCGGACGGCCATCGTCAACGAGGCCTTCGGGACGAAGTTCTTCCCCGGCCGCGATCCCCTCGGCCAGCGGTTTCGGTCCGGCACCCGAGAAATCGAGATCATCGGCGTCATGAACACCGCCAAGATCCGGAGCTTGGGCGAAGCGCCGCGGCCATTCATCTATGCCCCGATAGCGGCCTCGGACGGCCCGCTGTTTCTCCTGGCCCGAACGTCCGGCGACGCCGAGCAACTGGCCGCGGCCATCGTTCGGACCATGACGCAGGTGGCGCCGGAAACCTTCGTGATGCAAAGCGGTACCCTCGCCGGCCACATCTCGACGATGTCGTATCCGCTTCGGATGGGGGCCGCCGCGCTGCTGGCCTTTGCGCTCGTGGCGCTCTTGATGGCGTGTATCGGACTCTATGGCGCGGTGAGCTATGCGGTGTCGCAGCGGAGCCGCGAGGTTGGGATCCGGCTGTCCCTCGGTGCCGGCAGCGGTGCGGTCATCCGACTGCTGCTGACCGGCGGTCTCCGGTTGGTAGCCGGCGGGG
>JAYVJS010000059.1:0-2387 GCA_043769075.1 Gemmatimonadota bacterium
GGAAGCCCGGAGTAGGGTCACGGCCGTGGTCACCGCCGCCCACCGGAAAAAGCGGGGCGAGTTGCTCCACTTCATCACTGGACGGGGGCGTCACTCCCCGGACGGGGCTGTTCTTAAGGGAGCCGTCAAAACTCTCCTCAAGGGAGACCTGGAGCCGATGATCAAGGCCTTCGGTCCCGACCTCGACGAAGGCGGCTACTTGGTCCGAGTCCGGTAGAGCCGTCTAACCAACCGCCGAAGCGCTCACCATCACGCCACACTCACCGCCATGTTGGGCCACGTTCACCACCTGCTGCTGCGATGCCCGCGCTACCAGCCCCACTCCATACCGGCTCGGCACAAAGCCCATCACCACGTAGAAGGGCTCGAGATGAACTTGGCCGTCAGGACCGAGAACCGGGTACTCTTGCACCGGCAGTACGACTTTGTTCTGGATGACCCACCGTTCCTCATCGGCCAACGCGGTACTGAGCAACTGCTCCCAGGTGGCTTGGTCGACACTCGCCCCCACCTCAACCCCCTGGCCACCATAGGAGCGGTTGGGTTTGAGCACGAGCGTCTCGCGGTTCTTCCGGGCGTAGTCGAGCAACTCGATCCGGTCGCCGTTGGCATCCTGGCTCCTCCGGTCGGAGACGATCCGAGTCCAGGGCACATGCCGTCGAAACACCAGCCGTTCCTCGGGGCTGAAGTAACGCCCGGCGATTTCGAGATCAGTAAGTACCTCCCAGATGCTCTTTTGATCGAGCTCCGCGGCGATTGACGAGACCATGCGGTTCTCCCGAAAGAGCTGGCGCATCGGTTCGACATCGACCCCTTCCTCGGCCAAATCGAGTAGGTCGAGGATCCCGTAATCGCGGTACCCGACATCGACCCGATGATCCTGATACCACACCTCGCCGTCTTTGAGACGGAGCTCAGCGGGGTCGGCATGGAGAACCTCGATCCCGTGCCGCTCCCGGAAGTACTGCGCCAAGGCCTCGGGCTCGTCCGGCCCGTCGGTCTCGTATTTCGGGTCGACCAATATGATCTGGCCTTCGGGGCGGCCCACCGTCTCCAGATGTTCGAGCAGATCTTGGAGCAGGAGCTCCCGGATGTCGGGCCCAAGCTGGAGCCGAATCTTGGGGTCCCGGCCTCGAAGGACCGGCACCACCAAGTCGGCCAGCACTCGGTCGCACGTAGGTGCCAGGTGCACCCCACCCACGCCAGTTAGGTTCGGCTCCACAAATTGGAGCGTGTCTTTCCACCTGGCGCTCGAGAAATCGACCACTGCATCGAGCCGGGAAAAGATCGGGTTCGCTTCGCGATGGGCCGAGGTCCAGCAATCGAGTAGCCACCGCTCCTCATCCGGTGTGACCCGAAGAATCTCCCGCACCGCCAGGTCGCCGAAGTAGAGGTCGATCATTCGCTTGGCCGCGTTGAGCAAGGTCTGCGTCACGTAGTGGATGTAGCCGAGCTGGTCTTGCCGGAGGGTCACCGGCCGAGCAAACAGCCGAATCGTTTCCGTCACGCCATCGCGTTGATAGGCCAGGTGTCGTTCCGTCGCGAGGTCATGGATGCCCTTGAGGAGACTGACCGTCTCCGCCTGAGGAATGCCGTCCAGGGCGCGCTGGACCCGTTGGGTCAAACGTAGGCCTGCCAGTCCGACTTCTTCAGCGGGCGTGAGCATCAGTTGCCTCTCAGCGGTGGCCGAACCGCGCTATAGTTAGAGATGCGTCCCGCCGAAGCGTACGCCGAATTGATCCGCCTCTCCAGAGAGGAAACTGTCCTCGCGTCCTGCTCGGATCTATTGGAATGGGATGAAGAAACCTTCATGCCCCGGGGCGGGGTCGAGCACCGGGCCGAGCAGATGTCGCTCCTGGCGGGGATGCTTCATGACCGGGGCTCCGATCCGCGATTCGGGGAGTTGTTGGATCGAGTCGAGGGCACCGAGTTGGTCGCCGATGCCGACTCGCCCAGTGCCGTCAACATTCGGGAACTCCGCCGGGAATACGAGCGGGAGCGGAAGCTGCCGAAGGACCTGGTCGAGGAGGGGGCCCGGGTCTCCACCCTTGCCTCTCAAGCCTGGGCCGACGCCCGCGAGGCCGCCGACTTCACCCTCGTTGCTCCGTGGCTTGACCGGATTTTCGCCTTGGCTCGTGTCGAGGCCGACGCGGTCGGCTTCAAGGAGTCGCGGTACGATGCGATGCTTGAAGACTACGAACCGGGGATGACCACCCGCGAAGTGACGGCGTTGTTCACCGGGCTCAAGCCCGAGTTGATCCGGCTGGTCGGGGAGCTATCCACGCCGGCGTCGGTTCCGGCGCATGTCCTGCGACGTGAGTTTCCGGTCGATCGCCAGAAGCTCTTTGCCGAGGCGGTGGCGGCCTCATTGGGGTTCGATCTCGAGC
>JAYVJS010000060.1:0-6206 GCA_043769075.1 Gemmatimonadota bacterium
CCCCGCCGGAATCGGTCCCAGGGGCAAAGGTCCGCTGTTTCGGGGTCCCGCCGGCGGCCGTCACGACGTAGAGGTCTTGGGCCTGGGTCGGCGACCCAAACCCGTAGGAAATCTGCTTCCCGTCCGGCGACCACTCGGCCCGGGTCACCATCCCCACCGCCGGGGCGACCACAGTTTTTGCCGGGCCGCCGGCCGCCGGGACCACCTTGAGTGACTGGGTCCCGTTGGTTATCGAGAGGAACAGCACCTGGCTCCCGTCCGGCGACCACCGGGCATCGCTTTGGTCCGCCGATTCCGCGGCCAAGGGCCGGGCCGCGCCGCCGGCCAGGGGTGCCACCCAATACGTGGTCCACCCGCTCCGCTGAGAGCGGAACAACATCGTCGTTCCGTTCGGCGAGACCCGGACGAAGCCGAAGGCGGCTCCTTGCCGATAGTCGAAGAAATCCCGGTCCGAGAGAACCGGCTTCGACGCCCCACCGTTAGGCGCGATCGAGAAGACGTCGTGATCGACCCACCGGGCATCAAGCCTCGTATAGAGGATCTTGGCGCCATCGGGGGTCCACGAGGGGAAGCCCTCGTACAACGGGCTCGTGGTCAGCCGGGTCGCCGCCCCATCGGCGAGTTTCACGACCCAGATGTCCTCGCTTCCGTTCCGATCGTTGGCCAGGACAATCGACTTGCCGTCCGGTGCGATCGAATAGGACCGAACGTGGCCCGAGAGGGAGCTGAGCCGCCGTTCGCTCTTCGTGGTCAGATCCCAACCGAAGAGGTCGTTGCCGCCGGGTACGTTCTTGACATAGGTCACCATCAGGCCGTCCGGCGTGCGGCGGAGCTGGGTGGCGCCGCCGAGGGCGTCCGCGAGCCGGACCGGCTGACCGCTATCGGCGCTGACCGACCAGAGGCCGCCATCCGACCCGCCGATGTAGAGCAGGTTCTTGCCGTCAGCCGACCAGACCGGCGCCTCATTCACTCCAACGGTCGGGATCACCGATTGGAGTCGGTCGATCGTCGGCCGCCCAGGGTCCTGGCCCCATAGCACGGGTAGCGCGGTAGTTGGGGCTAGGGCGAGGGCAAGAGGCACCAGAGCGGATCGGAGCGTCGGGGTCATAGTTGGTTTTGGTCCGGGTTGAGGCGTTGTCGACTCCTGGAAACATGGGGTATTTGATCCAGAACCGCGAGTGTGTCTCTCCGGCACCGCCCTTTGGGGTCGATGAGCCTTCGCGAGAGCGGTTGGCGCGTTGCCGAGAGGGACGTCCCCATTTTCGGCGCGCTGACACCGGTGCCCCTGCCACTACCCCGACGTTCGTCATTCCAAGATGCAGGGGCGTTTGGCCCCGGCCTAGTCCGGCCACGGGGCCTCTGGGTAGTATGAGGCTGTCCATTGCTCGAAACCGAATTGGTGGAGTGCGTCGATGTCGGCCGGTGGCCCGATTGCGGTCTCATACATCATCCCTACCTTGGCGGGGCTCGATCGGGCCGACCGGCTAGCGCGCGCGATCGATAGCGTCGCGACCCAAGTTGGGGTTCGGGCCCTACCCATAGTGGTCGTGAACGGACCCAATCCCGCACCGCCCGTGTTGGAGCGTCTGGAGCGCGACCCCCGGATCCGGGTCGAACGCCTGATGGAGGCCGATTTACCGGGAGCCATCCGCCGCGGGCGCGCCGTGGTCGACACGCCGTACTTCGGTGCCCTGGACGACGACGATTTTCTGCTTCCCGGAGCGCTCAAACTACGGGTTGACTGCCTCGAAGCCGATCGAGACGCCGAAGTGGTGGTCACCAACGGCCTCCGGCAGCGAAATGGGGTTGACGTCGTCCATTGGAACGATGCCTCGGCCATCAGGGCGGACCCGTTGCGGACGTTGTTGCGGAAGAATTGGTTCCTCCCAGGCTCCTGGCTTTGCCGCACCGACCCAAGCAATCTCGAGATCTTCGAACGAATGCCGCGGTATCTGGAGTGCACCTATCTGGCGGTCCACTTCAGCCTTCGGGCCAGGATTCGGTTCCTTGAAACGCCAACGGTCGTGTGGATCGAGGCCGGCGGACTCTCAGCTTCGGTGCCGTACCATGTCGGCCAGCCCGCCGCACTTGAGCAGATCCTCGATGCACCGCTGCCGGCTGACGTGCGCCGCGGCCTCGAGCGCCACCTGACCATGGCCTACCACACGCTGGCCGATTTCCATCGCTTTCGGGGTGAACTTCGGCCGGCGTGGCGGGCTCACTTGGCATCTTTACGGTATCCGAGTGGGGTTCGGTTCTTGCTCGCAACCCGCCACCTTGTCGCCGCCGGCCTTCGTCAATGGTTGATCAGCCGTCGATGACCTTCGAAATCCGGATTCGCCGCGCTACGGCATGGCGCCCGGCGCTTGCCAGAACAGGGCGTCGCCGGGCAATTGTTCTGGCGAACAGCGGGCCGGCGCGCACCAGCAGATCGTGGTCCGATCCGGCGTGTTCCTGAAGCATCCCCGCGGGCGCATGGCGGGCCGCCCACATCTATCGCGTTGCCCGAATCGTGTTCGGATCGTTGATTCCATCGCCATTGCAGTCGCGAGCGCCGAGATCTGAGACGCCGTTCACGTTTCGGGTGACGACGAGGTTGGAGCCGGTCTGCTGGCCGAGTCGAATCTCGACGGCAACCCCTGAGAATCGATTCCGGATCATCCGGTTGCCGCAGGCCTCCACCAAGCCAATCGCCCCTCCGCGAAAGAAATTGCCGCTGACGGTGTTGTCCCGGAAGCCTACCCCAGCTCCGATTGCCTGGGTCAGTCCAACTCCACCCGCGGGATCGAGCAACGAATTGTCTGCAATGGTCGACCTCGCCACCGACGAGACCGAAATCGAGGCCCGCCAGGGACCAACCACGGTGTTCGCCGTGACGGTCGCGTGCGACACGAATGAGAGTCGAATGCCGGTACCTGAGACCGGCAGGGTGCTGGTCTCACGCACCTGGTTGTGGTCGACCATCGGATGATCGGCCGGCAGCGAGTTGGCGAAATCGCCGAGCAGGAGTACGCCGGCCAGAGCGCCGTCTGAGAGAATCTCGTTCCGGCTGATCGACCCGCTCCGTTGCCCTCCACCGGCGAAGACGCAAACGGACCCGTTACCACACAGAATCGTGTTCCGTTCAATCCGGATCCGCTCTCGGCGGCTCGATAGGACGTCTGATGTGAAAATGGTGGCAGAACCGGCAAGCGTGCCATCGAGGCGGAGATTGGTGACGGTTACTCGGGCGGCACTGACCAAGAGGAGCGCGTCGACCGACTCGCCTTGAAAGGTGCCTCCCGCCACCAGGGCGGCGTCTTTGGTGGCGCAGGTCAGCGTGAGGCCTGGCCGATCGATTGTCACCCCGGCGCTGGCAACGATGATCCCCCGAATCCCGATGACGGTTCCCTCGGCGGCAGTAGCGAGGGCGGTTCGAAGCTCCTGCTCGTCGGAGACAACCAGGTCCGATCGGCACTCACTTCGGCCGCGGCTTAAGGTCACCGGATCGTTCGCCGGGGGTTGAACGCCGGGCTCGACGGGCCCACTGCAGGCCGCGGCGACCACCAGGCTGAGGCCCAGTCCGATTCGGGGACGTACCATGGAGGGCTCCGTCGTTGGAGGCGGGAAGAAGGCGAGGGCAGGAATCCCAAGGATAGCCGCGGCGCGGAGAGTCGCCAAGCGGGCAGGGGCCTTCGCAGCCCTGCCCTAGTCGCCGCGGAGCGCTTGGGTTGGATGGATTCGTGACGCACGACGAGCTGGCAGGTAGCCGGCGCCTAACGCGACGCCCGTGATCGTCAGCGCCGCGATACCGAACGCCGGCAAGTCGTAGCCGGTCAAGCCGAACAGCAACGACTGGGCGACCCGCCCGACCCCAAACGCCGCCACGATCCCGGCCACACCGCCAACCAGGATCATGAGTCCGACCTGGCGCACCACCATCCCTTGGACCGCCCGTCCGTCGGCGCCCAGCGCCATCCTGACCCCGATTTCCCGGGTCCGGAGCGTGACATTGTAGGCCAACACACCGTACAGCCCGATCGCGGCAAGGAGAGTGGCCAGGATCGCGAAGGCACCCGACAGCGTGGTGATCATCCGGTCCAGGTAGACGTTCTCCCGCACTTGTTGGGGCAGGGTGGTCAGATCCGCGACCGGCAGGTTGGGGTCGACGCCCGCCACCAGCGGTGGTATGGCCCGAACGATGGCCGAGGTGGCGATACTGGTGCGGACATAGAACACCACCCGCCCGGTGGTCGAGTCTTGCCGATAGGCCCGGAAGAACAACGGTTGGGGAGCGTCGTCCTTGACCTGGTTGTAGGCGGAGTTCTTGACGACCCCGACGATTTGGTAGGCAATTGGCGGCGGGCTGCCGGCCGGCGGCCGGACCAAGGGGCTGCCGTTGGTAACCCGTTTGCCGATCGGATTGGCGCCGAGGTGAAACTTCGCGACGAACGCCTCGTTGACCACGGTCACCGGTGCGGTCCCGATATCGTCCGAGGGCAGGAATTCGCGCCCCGCCAGGACCGGGATGCCTAACGCCTTGAAATAGCCGGGCCCGACTTCATTCCTCCGGGTGTTGAGGTCGCTCTCCGGCGTGGCCTCGACGCCCTCGACATCGACGTCACCGCCGTTGCTCCAACCGACCAGGATCGGGACCGTGGCTCCGGTCACGTTGGTGACCCCGGGCAGGGCGAGGAGTGACTCTTCCACTCGCCGGTACAGGGCCGCCTGTTGCCGGGCCGGATAGCCCATCTGGGCCGGCGAGAGCGCGAACGTGACCACGCTGTCGGTCCGGATCCCGAGCGACACCCGGCTCACGTTGATCAAGCTGCGGATCGACAGGCCGGCCGAACACAAGAGCGTCATCGACAAGGCGATCTGAGTCGTGACCAAGGCGCTCCGAAATCGCGCCGCGCCGCGACTACCCGAGCTCCGAGTGCCGCTGGTTTGGATGACGGCGAGCAAATCCGATCGGGTGGCTTGAAGGGCGGGCAACAGCCCGAAGAGAAACGCGGTCCCGATCGAAAGAGCCCCGGCAAACAGCAGGACTGGTAGGTCGATGCCGAATTCGACGTTGCGAATCAGGTCTTGAGGGAGAAACGAGACAATGAGGGCCAGGGTGCCCTGGGCAACCACGATGCTCAACCCTCCGGCCATCACCGCCACCATCGCCGACTCGAGCATCAATTGCCCGATCAGCTGGCCCCGCTCGGCACCCAAGGAGGAACGGACCGCCATTTCACCCTGGCGGCCGGCGGCTCGGGCCAGGAGGAGGTTGGCCACGTTAGTGCACGCGACCAGGAGCACGATGGCCGTCACCCCGATCAAGAGGAGGAGCGGCGCCCGGGTCTGCTCGTGGATCCCGCTTTGCCCTCGGTCGCCCGGTTCGAGCGTCACGATCTTGGTTTTGAACCGCGCCAACATCTCGTCGGTAATGCCCGACTGGAGCGGGACCTCGACATCATTGATTATCGGCCGGTACACCGCGTTGATCTGGCGCTGGGCCTCGGCCATCGACACACCCGACTTGAGGCGGCCAAAGAGGTAGAGCCAATAGTTTGTCCGGCTTTCGAACCCTGACTGGTCCTGCATCCCTAAGGTGGCCAGCATCGTCAACGGCACGAAGACCCTAGCCCGAGTCCCCACGGTTGTGCCGTCGAACCCGGGCGGAGCCACCCCGACGATGGTCATGGTGGCCCCGTTGACCAGGATCGTCTGGTTAATGACCGATGGGTCGGCACTGAGTTCGGTGGTCCAAAATCGGTGGCTGAGCACCGCGACCGGATTGCTTCCGATCGAGGGATTGTCGTCCGGTCCGATCAGCCGGCCTAACGCCGGGCTGAGGCCTAAGATCCCAAAGTACTGGCCAGATACCCCGATCCCCTCCCCGTTGAGCGACTTGCCGCGAACCGCCAGGTCCGCCCCGATGATCCGGTGCGCCGCCAGACCGCTGAGCGAGGTCTGACTTCGCTCGAGATCCTTGAACATCGGATAGCTGAAGATCACCCGGCAGTCGCCGGAGGCGTTACAACTCTGGGAACCCGAATTCGGCCCCTGCGCCAGCACGTTGACCAAGCCATCGGGGGACGAAACCGGGAGGGTCCGAAGCAGGACTCCGTGGATCAAGGAGAAGATCGCGGTGTTGGCCCCGATGCCGAGGGCCAAGGAAACCACCGCGACGACGGTGACGATCGGGGCCCGGACCAAGGTCCGGGCGGCGAGTCTCA